>JALYLE010000139.1 GCA_030774375.1 Chloroflexota bacterium
GGCAACCGTGACCGCCCGCCAGCGCCTGCCGTCGGCCGAGATGAGCACCGTCGCCGGCGTCTGCGATCCGCAGCAGCCGCGCCAGCCGGTGACCGCCACGAACCCCGATGGACCCGCCGCCACCGAACTGAGGACGCCGCGCACGGCCGGCAACGCAATCTGCTGCCACGAGGCCCCACGGTCGGCGCTGATCCACGCCAGTGACTGCGCTGCCGGCGTAGTCAAGGAGGCGGCGCTACCGCCCATCGCGACCAGCACGTTGCCACGAGCCGCAACGGCGCCCATCTCTGCGAACTCGCCGCGCACAGTGGCGCCAGCGACGCTCGCCGGCCTCCAGTCTGTGAGGTTGTCGGAGAACCAGGCCGCCGCCATGCGCCCGTTGCGCCCTGTAACGATCCAGCGCCCTCCGACGTTGGCCGCGCCACGCAGCGCGCTTGCCTTGAAGGGCATGGCATTCCACCGGATTTCGCTCGGGATCGGTGGCAGACTCTCCGAGGGGACCGGTTCCGTCGATTCCGAGGGACTCACGCGCGCGATCGGGCCGATGCTCGACTCGTCCGCACCGGGATTGCCACCCGCCAGCAGGCTGATGCCCACGACGGCGACCACAGGTATAGCGAGCAGGGTGAAGCCAGTCCGCAGCAGCGCGGCCCATGAGCGCGACGATCGATACCGGTCGCCTCGAGCCACCTCAAGCGGAATGCTCTGCTCCAGCGCCAGCAGCTCGGCTCGCAGCTCGTCGTCGCCGACGTGCGCGCCGATCGCCGGGGTGGTGGCATCGGCGTTGCCGTCGGTGTGCGGGTTGAGTTGGAGTCGCGCCGTGACCAGCCAGGCGCCGGCCGTCCCCGGGGTGACCTCGAGCATCCGGGCGACCTCGGCAGTCGAGTGGCCATCCAGCAGGCCCAGCAGAAGGGCGGCCCGCAGGCCGGGGCGTAGGGTGCCGAGGTCATGCCATAGCCCGATCTGACCGGCTGGCAGCCACGACGGACGGGCAACCTCGGGAATGGGCGTGGCGCCCAGCCAGCGGCGCAAACGCCCCACGCGCAGCCGGGCGAGGCCCAGGCGTAGGCCACGACCCAGCAGCTCGCGGTGGCGCTCATCCTCGCCCAATGACCCGCGGGCGCGGCGCGCTCGTCGCACGGCCTCGGCGGCCACGGCCTCCGCTGCCTCGCGGTTCCGCAACACCAGCGTGAGGTGACGCACGAGGTCGGCGGCCATGGCGTCACGGCTCGAATCGGCGTCCGCGCGCCCGCCCACGCGCCCCTCTGTCATGGCTTCAGTACAGCCAACGTCCGACTGCGGTTCACAACCTCACACGGCGGCCTCGTTCCGCGGCTCATCGGCGGCCGAGACCCAATCACTCCTCGCCGAACGGATTGGGTTTCGTCGGCTTGGGCGGGAGGCGAAACAGGTCCTCCTCGCGCGGACCCTTCCGGAGCGGGAGTGGCCAGCCCTCCCCTTCCTCGGCGTCAGGCTTGGTCCGTTCAAGAAGATCTCCCCAGCCAACCTCCTCGAGTGAACCGGTGAGCTCGCGGCGCATGACCGGATACCGATCGTCGCCGGCCGCCCGGCTGAAGCCGGCAGCCTCGTAGCCGCTGAGAGGGCCCGGCGAGGGCTGCCACGGATCCGCCACCCCTTCCGGATATGCCTCGACCGAGGTGATCCCGCGTCGATCGAGCTCGTCGCAGACTGCCTCGACCAGGGCGACCGCAGCCGCGTCCCGATCGCCCTCGTCGAGCACCTGAAGGCAGGTGATGACCCACGGCGCAGGGGAGTCAGGGAGCTGCGGATAGCGGTCGCGAATGGCCTGCGCCCGCGGATAGAGCGAGAGCGGCCCGAACTGCGCCCAGCCGAGGGCGATGCGGGCGCCTTCTCGATCGTTCCGCCAGGCCAGCATTCCGTAGGCGCCCGCCAGCTGGGCGCCGGCAAGGAGACGCGAGCGCTTGCCATTCGTCCGCATCGCCGAGTTCGTCGCTTCGTCTGCCGGGGCGTCACGCGTGCCGTCCAGCCTCTCCCAGTAGTCACACGTCTGGCACCGGGAGCCGGCCCGCACGGGCGTCGGGATGGCGTCGAACGACGCCTCATCGACGAGCGTGAAGGACAGGTCGCCTGCCACGGCCCTTCGTCACCCCTCCGACGCGGCGAGCAAGGCACCGGAGCGCACGAGCTCGAGTGTGTCCGCGATATCCGGCGCGGGAGGCCGATCGGCATCCAGGTGCGAAACGACGGCGCGCACCGCCTGATGGGCTCGGATCACGCCCGCGCCCGGCCGCATGGGCGCCCGAAAATCGAGGCCCTGCGCAGCGCACAGCGCCTCGATTGCCAGCACCGTTTCGGCCCGATCCAGGACCTCGCGAAGGTGCAGTGCCGAGGTCGCACCCATGCTCACGTGGTCCTCCTGGTTCGCACTGGTCGGGATCGTGTCGACGGATGAGGGGTGCGCCAGGGCCTGGAGCTCATTGACGAGGGCCGCGGCGGTGTATTGCGCGATCATCAGCCCACTCTGCAGTCCTGGGTGCTCCGACAGGAACGCGGGCAGGCCGGAATGGTGCGCATCCACGAGGCGTGCCGTCCGGCGCTCGGAGATGGAGGCCACCTCGGCGACGGCGATCTTCGCGTAGTCAAGCGCCAGCGCGAGCGGCTCCCCATGGAAGTTGCCGCCCGAGATGACCGTGCCATCCGGCTCCTCGGCGCTGGCCGGGAAGATGAGCGGGTTGTCGGTCGCTGCGTTGATCTCGATCTCAAGGACGCGCTCCAGCTGGTCGAGCGCGTCGCGCACCGCGCCATGCACCTGGGGCATGCAGCGCAGGCTGTACGGATCCTGGAGTCGATGCGCCGACTCACGATGGCTGGCCCCGATCTCGCTGTCGGCGAGAAGAGCCCGGAGATGCGCAGCCGATGCCAGCTGCCCCGGATGTGGCCTCGCTGCGATCAGCGCCTCGGCGAAGGCCTCGCCGGTCCCGAGCATGGCCTCGAGGCTCATCGCGCCGACCAGGTCCGCTGTCATCGCCAGGCGGCGGGCGTCGTCGAGGACGAGTGCGCCGATGCCCGCCATCAGCTGTGTTCCATTCAGAAGGGCGAGACCTTCCTTGGCTTCCAGCTCCATCGGCTCCAGCCCGGCCGCCCCAAGGGCTTCTCCGCCGCGCATGCGGTGCCCGGCGATCTCCGCGCTGCCCTCGCCGATCACCA
>JALYLE010000140.1 GCA_030774375.1 Chloroflexota bacterium
GCTCGCCGCTCCGGACCGTCAGGTCCTGGCCGTCTGCGGCGACGGCGACTTCCTCCAGACGATGCAGGAGCTGGCCAGCGCGGTCATGCTCGGCGTGCCGGTCTGCGTCGTGGTGCTCGACAATTCGGGGTGGATCAGCATCAAGGGCGGCCAGCAGTCCTTCTTTGGCCGCACCGCAGCGACCGATTTCCTCAGGTCCGACGGGTCGATCTACTCTCCCGATTTCGCCGAGATCGGACGCGCGTTCGGTCTCCACGCTGAGCATGTGCGGGAGCCGGGCGAGGTCGGGCCGGCGGTCGCCCGCGCGCTTGCTTCAGGGGGCCCGTCCCTGGTGTCCGTGACGGTGAATCGTGAGCTTGACGTGGCGGGTCCCGACAAGACCGGATGGTGGGACGTCCCGATCCCCGAATACCATCCGGAGCAGCGCGCCGCACAACTCGAGGGCCGCGGCGAGGAGCAAGGTTGACCGACGGCGCCACGTCAGTTGCGACCCACACCAGGTGGCGCCGGCCCCGGGCTGACGGCGAGCCGTTGGCCGAGGCGCCTGTTGGGATCGTCCCGATCATCTGGAACAATGCCGACCTCCCGGCGCTTGGAACTCGCGTGCCGGCGGGCGAGGTTCTCGGCGAAATTGCGCGGCTGGGATACGCGGGCACTCAGCTGGGGGTCGGCTTCCCGCGCGGTGACGCGCTGGCGCGGGAGCTGCGGTCGCGCGATCTACGCCTGGCGGAGGTCTACGCCGCGATTCCGTGCCGACGGGACGGGCCCACGTCGGACGCGATGGACGAGGCCCGCGAACGCCTCGCCGAGCTGCATGCCGCCGGCGGCGAGGTCCTCGTCGTAGCGCTCCAACGCGATGAGGAGCGAGAGGCATGGGTGGGCCATGCGGAGGGTGCGCCCCGGCTGACCGAGGGCGGTTGGCGCTCACTTGGCGACGTACTTGACGCGCTCGGCGGTGAGGCCGGAGCGCTCGGTCATCCACTCGCGTTCCACAACCATTGCGGAACGTATGTCGAGACGCCCAATGAGCTCGATCGTCTCACCCGTGAAACCGACCCTGATCGGGTCGGGCTGTGCCTGGATGTTGGCCATGCCGTCCTCGGCGGCGGGGATCCGGTGGCCATGCTCGACCAGTACGGCGGGCGTGTCGCCCACGTCCATCTCAAGGACGTTGCCGCCGAGCCGCTGCTCGCGCTGCGCGAAGGGCGGCTGACGGGCTTCGCCGCCGCCCTGAACGAGCGGATCTTCGCTCCGCTCGGCGGCGGCATCCTCGACCTGCCGTCCGTCCTGGCCGCTCTCGCGTCGCGCGGCTACCGTGGCTGGCTGATGGTCGAGCAGGACACCAGCTGGGAGCCCGCGAGCGAGGCCGCCGCAATCGGCAGGCGCGTCTTGGACGCGACCCTGCGCTGGATGGCAGCCACCCCGACCGGCGAGGCCCCCTGATGCGCCTCGCGCAGATCGGGGCCGGGCGGATCGGCGAGCTGCATGCATCGACGCTTGCCGCGCACCCGCTCGTGGACGAGCTCATCGTCGCCGACCTCGATTCAGAGCGCGCCCAACGGGTTGCAGTTGCGGTCGGCGCGCGCGCCGCGGACCCCCAGAGCGCCATGGACGCGGCCGATGCCCTCGTGATCGCGGCCGCCACCGATGCGCATCCGGCGCTCATTCGCGCCGGCATCGCCCGAGGCATCCCGATCTTCAGTGAGAAGCCGCTGGCCCTCGACCTCGAGCAGTCAGCGCGACTGGTGGCGGAGATCGAAGCGTCCGGGGTTCCATTCCAGCTCGGATTCCAGCGCCGCTTCGACGCCGCGTATCGGGAGGCTCGACGCATGGTGCTGAGCGGCGAGATTGGACGCCTCTACCAGGTCCGGATGACCGCAAACGATCACGCGCCGCCGCCAGAGGCATACATCCCCACGTCGGGCGGGCTCTTCCGCGACTCGTCGATCCACGACTTCGATGCCATACGCTACGTCACCGGGAGTGAGGTGGAGACCATCTACGTCGAGGGAGCTGTCCTGGGTTTCGAGATGTTCGCGCGCTACGGCGACATCGACACCGCCGTCGCGACCATGCGGATGAGCGACGGGACGTTGGTGACCCTCGCCGGCGGCCGCCACAATCCGCTGGGCTACGACATCCGCATCGAGCTCCTGGGCTCACGGGACGCCGTGGCCGCCGGCCTCGGGGAGCACACGCCCATTCGCCACCTGGACGACGGCCCGCCTATTACGGGCCCCGCCTGGGAGAGTTTCATCGACCGCTTCGCACCGGCCTATCGTGCGGAACTGACGGCCTTCGTGGAGGTCGCCGCCGGCAGGGCGGAGAGCGTCTGCACGGCGCGCGATGGACTCGAGGCCATGCGCATCGCAGAAGCGGCCGCGCGCTCCCTCGCAGAGCGGCGGCCGGTGACCCTGCAGCAGATCAACACCATCGGCGAAAAGGAGGTGCTGCCTGACGTTCTGCCGCGCTGAGAAGGAACGCTGAGGTGCCCAGCGGACTGCACGTACGAAGAGGAGGTTTCCGTTGATACAGCGCACGAAGCCACTGGCGATCATCGCGATGATCGCTTTGGTGCTCTCCGCCTGCGGCGGGGGGACAACTTCGCCCGGTGCAAGCGGAGGGACGTCGAAGGCCACCCTCACCATCGCAGCAGTTGCGGGCGTCGAGGACGTCGGGCTGAAGAAACTCGCCCCGATGTACACCGCGAAGACCGGGGTCAAGATCACTATTGTCGAGGCCCCCTACGCGACCCTGTACACCAAGTTGGTGAACTCGTTCCAGGCCAACGACGCGACGTACGACCTGGTGATGATGGACGACCCGTGGATGCCGAAGTTCGGCACGGTGGACGCCCTGACGCCCCTCGAGCCCCTCGGCATCAAGAAAGACACCGATATCGCCCAGGTGGTCTGGGACGTTGGGACCTGGCCACCGCCACATGGGGCTGTTCCACCCAGCGAGAAGGACAAGACCGCGGCACTCCTCGGCGTGACCATCGTCGGCAACGTCGAGATGTTTATGTGGCGCAAGGACATCACCCCCACCGGCCCCGCCTCGTATGACGAGGTCCTGGCCAATGCCAAGGCCCAGAACAAGCCGAACTTCGCCGGCTACATCATCCGTGGGAAAGCGACGAACCCGGTGGTCGCCGACTTCCTGCCAATCCTGTGGTCGTTCGGCGGCGACGTTTTCGATGACAGCTGGAACGTCGTCTTCGACAACGACAAGTCGCTCGCCGCGGTCAAGTTCCTCGTCGAGGATCTGAAGGCGGTTGCCCAGGCAGGTCCGGCGAGCAGCGACGCCTCCGAGCGCGACAAGGCCATGGCGTCCGGGCAGGGCTACCAATCGTCGACCTGGCCGGGCGAGATCAACACAGCCGTTCTCGGGCCAGGCACCACCGTCAAGGGCAAGGTTGGCTTCCAGCCGATCCCCAAGGGTCCGAGCGGGAATGGCGTCGGCATGATGGGCAACTGGATGCTTGGCATCCCCAAGGCCTCCAAGAACCAGCAGGCGGCAGCGGACTTCATCAAGTGGATGCTGCAGGCCGACACCCAGAAGACGTACGCGCAGAACGGCGGCATCCCGTCGCGCACCAGCGTGCTCAAGGACGCCTCACTGCAGGACGCGAACCCGTACTTCTCCGTCCTGGCCGATGCCTTTCAGGCACCACCCAACTGGCGGCCGAGGACCGACCAGTGGAACGCCGTGGAGACGATCATCGGAACGGAGCTGAACAAGGCGCTCGCCGGGCAGCAGAGCGCCCAGGACGTTGTTACCAATGCTTCGAAGCAGATCCGGACGCTGATGAAGCAAGCCAACTATCCGACTGCCCAATAGCCAGGAATGGGCGCCATTGCCCCGGGCGGCAGTCTCGGGACGGCTCGGGCCGTCCCGCCGCCCGGGCGGTTCAATCCCATCGCTCGGATCGGCAGGAACTGGTCTGAGCGCACCAGGCAGGAGCGCCTCGGGCTGAGGCTGCTCCTGCCTGTCTTTGGCCTCGTCTTCGTCATCGCGACGATCCCGTTCATCCTCGCCGTGATCCGAGCGTTGACCTCGGATACCGGTGCCTTCATCGGTGCCGACAACTTCAGTCGTGCGCTGGGCAACGATCAGCTCTACGAGTCGCTCAAGCAGACCGCGGTCTACGGTGCGGTCGTCCTGCCCACCGAGATCCTGGCCGGTCTGGGTCTCGCGCTGCTGGTGCACCGGACGGTGCGCTCGTCCGTGCTGCGGGCGATCATCTACGTCGCGGCCATGATTCCCATCGTTATTCCCCAGGTCGCGATGGGAGTGGTCTTTCGGCTCCTCTACATCCCGGACTACGGCCTGATCAACGCACTGCTCGGCCAGACCGGGCATGACCAGATCCTCTGGCTGTCCGAGCCCCCGCTCGCAATCTTCGCGGTGGCCTCGGTCGACATCTGGCAGTGGACACCATTCGTCTACCTGATCATGTTCGCTGGACTCCAGACCGTGCCACCCGAGTCTGTCGAGGCGGCGCAGCTCGATGGCGCGACATCATGGACGCAGTTCCGTCACATCGAGCTGTACTACTTGCGGCCGCTACTGCTACTCGTCTTCTTCTTTCGGCTTGCCGACGTCCTGCGTGTCTTCGACCACGTCTTTGTCCTCACCGGCGGCGGCCCGGGCGCAACGACGCAATTCCTCAGCCTGTACCTGTATCGGATTGCCTTCGACTTCAGCGACCTCGGGCAGGCATCGGCGCTGGCAGTTGTCGTCATGGCCTTCATGGTGGCCCTCTACACGGTCATCAGCCGCTACCTGCCGGCGGAGGCGAGGTGATGCGCCGCACCGCTACCCGAGCCTTCACCTGGGCCATCCTGCTGATCGCCTTTGCGGTCTTCGTCTTCCCCCTCTACTACCTCGTCGTTACGTCCTTGAAGACGACGGCGGAGCTGTTCCAGGCGGTCCCGACTTTGTTCCCGCAGGCTCCCACGATCGAGCCCTATTTCAGCGTGCTGTTCACTCGCGGCCTCGGCGGCCTGCTCGTCAACAGCGTCATCGTGGGGGTTTCCGCAACGGCCCTCGCTTTGGTGGTGGCCTTTGCCATCTGCTATCCGATCACCCGGCTTCCGATCCAGGTCGGCACACGCAGCTTCGTGCTGAACTGGGCGCTCTCGCTGCGCTTCCTGCCACCGATCGCCGTCGTGATCCCGTACTTCACGATCGTGCGGACCATTGGCCTCTACAACCAGATTCCAGCCCTGGTGCTCGTCTACACCATCTTCAACCTGCCGCTCTCCATCTGGATGCTGAAGGGGTTCCTGGAGCAGATCCCGGCTGAAATCGAGGAGGCGGCGATGGTCGACGGCGGCACGCGCTTCCAGGCGTTCCGCCTGGTTCTGCTGCCCCTCTCCAGCACCGGCATCCTGGCGGCGGGGATCATCGTCTTCGCCTTCGACTGGGCCGAGTTCCTGTTCGCCTTCATCCTGACAGCGACGCCACAGTCGATGACTTTCCCTGTCGGCGTCCAGGGCCTGGTCACCCAGTTCGAGATCATCTGGAACGACATGGCGGCGGGCGGGGTGATCGCCATCCTGATCCCGCTGATCATGATGCTGTTGGCACGGCGCTACGTCCTCACCGGTTTGACGTTCGGCGTCATCCGCGAGAAATGAGCCGATGCCCCGCTTCCTGAACGGCGCGACCATCATGACCACGTCCACACCTCGGTCGCTGGAGGTCGCGCGCGACGCGGGGTTCGATGGCATCGAGGCGCGTGCCGAACGGCTCCTCGAGGACCCCGCCGAGGTGGACGCCACCGCGGCAATCGTGCGGACCGGCGAGGTGTGGAGCCTGAACGGGGTTCGGATCTCGCTGCTCCCCGACGGGACGCTCGACCGCCAGCGCGTGGAGGCCGATATCGAGCCCCGGCTGGAGGTATGTCACGCCATAGGCGCCACCTACCTGCTGGCGGTGCCACCCCGCATGCCCGAGCTCAGCGAGCACCAGGCGCTCGAGGGGATCCGTGAAGGGTTGGGACTCGCGCGGGACCGCGCCGCGGAAGGGGGCGTTGGCGTCGCCTTCGAGTTCCTTGGCTTCTTCGATTGCCCGATCAGAACGCCTGCGGCAGCCGGCCGTGCCGTTGAAGGGCTCGACGGCGTCGAGCTGGTCGTCGACTCCTGCCACTGGCATGCGAGCGGATCGGGGCCACTCGACGCGCTTCCGGTCGAGCGGCTGGCGATGGTGCATCTGAACGACGCGCCCGCCAAGCCGCCATCGAAGCTCGAGGATGCCGATCGTCTTCTCCCCGGGCTCGGCGTCATCCGATTGCACGAGCTCGTCGCCGCGCTGCGCGGCCGCGACTACCGCGGGCCGTGGAGCCTCGAGACATTCAATCCGGGCTACTGGGAGGCGGACGCGCTGACCACCGCTCGCCAGGGTGCAGCGGCTCTCGACGCGCTTCTCGGCTCGGAGCGCTGACGTGCCCTTGCCACGTGCGGCCTCCGATCGAACCGAGGATCGGCCCGCGAGGTCGAGCGCGACCCTGCGCGACGTCGCCGACGTCGCCCGCGTTTCGATCGCGACCGTCAGCCGTGTCCTGACCGGCGCGCGCCAATCACGGCCCGCGACGAAGGAGCGAGTGCTGGCCGCCGCGGCGCAGCTTGATTACCGGCCGTCGGCCCCGGCGCGAGCCCTGAAGCTGCACCAAACCAATACGCTCGGTCTGCTGATTACCGATATCGAGAACCCGTTCTTTCCTGAGATCGTGCGAGCCGTCGAGGACGCCGCGCATCAGCGGGGTTATGCGGTGCTGCTGTGCAATGCGACTGACGATCCGAGGCGCGAGCTCGCCTACATCAACCTCCTCCTCGAGCGGCGCGTCGACGGGATCATCGTGGCCGCCAGCCAGGTTCCTGCCCGTCACGCGGCACTCTTCGCCCGCGCCGCCGTCCCGGTGGTCCTGGTCAACAGCGAGGCGCCGCGGTCCGGCCTTGCGTCCATCGCAAGCGACAACCGCGGCGGGGGACGGCTGGCCACCGAGCACCTGCTGTCACTCGGGCATCGCCACATCGGTCATATCACGGCGCCTCAGGCGAATGCGGCCGCGGCCCTCCGCCTCGGTGGTGTTCGCGCTGCAATGCGGAGCGCCGGCATGAGGGCCGAAGCGCTAGCGGTAGCGGAGGGCGATGCGCACGTGGTCGGCGGCGAACGGGCGACGCGAGAGCTGCTCGAGCGAGCGCCCCTGACAACGGCGATCGTCTGCTACAACGACCTGACGGCTATCGGGGCACTGCGCGCGTTGCGGGCACTTGGCTGCTCCGTTCCGGGCGACTTCAGCGTTGTCGGCTTCGACGACATCGACCTCGCCAAATGGACCGATCCGCCACTCACGACCGTCGCCCAGCAAAAGGGGGAGATGGGACGCTGGGCCGTTGCCATGCTCGCCGACGGCGCATCCAATGGGCGCCACCCGGCGCCGAAGCGCCGCCTCGCGACGAGCCTCGTCCTGAGGGGCTCGACCGCCGCTCGCCGCGGCTGATCTGACCAATGTGCTACAGTTGTGCGTCATGAGCAGGCGAGACCTGGACAGGGTGGGGATTCGGGAGCTGAGGCAGAACCTATCGGTCTATGTCAAACGCGTGCGCGAAGAAGGGCGCGCGTACGAAGTCACCGAGCGAGGTGAACCCGTCGCGCGCCTCGTGCCGCTCCATGGCAGACCGATGTCGGCGTACGAGCGGCTGGTGTCCGAGGGTCGGATCGCGCCCCCCACGCACGACCTCCTGGACGTGAAGCCGCTGGCGCCGCTGAAGGGCCGACAGCTCTCTGACGTCCTGCGCGAGATGCGAGAGGAAGAGACATGGTAGCCGGCGTCTACCTCGATGCATCTGCGCTGGTCAAGCTCATCGTCCGCGAAGCCGAGACCGACGCTCTGCGAGCGTTCCTGATGGAACGTCGATTGCGGTTCACGAGCCGCATCGCGACGGTGGAGGT
>JALYLE010000141.1 GCA_030774375.1 Chloroflexota bacterium
ACATCCGATATCCGTCCGGCGACGATGGTGGCCAGGACGAGGCCGATGAGCAGCCCGAGGAAGATCAGGTTGCGCGTGCTGAAGCGGATCTCCGCCGGGCCACGGATGACGGCCGTCTGCTCGCTCACGGGGCGCGCCCGCGGGGCGCGGCGGGCGTCTGTGGAAGATGCGACATGAGGGCCGATTATAGGGGCGGGACCTCGTCCGCCCCGATTCGCCGAGCTCGCGGCGGCGCGCCCGTAGAATGCGGTGAATGCCGTCATCAGAGGACGCGCGATCCGCCGCGCGGATGGCGGTCAACTCGGTACGCGACCGGGATCCGTCGCTCCTGGCGGCGTTCGGCGCTGATCTAGGGGATGCTCTCGAGCAGCAGCTCTTCTTCGCGCTACGCGACGGTCGATCGGCCGCGACCGGCGCCGCCGGAGCGTGGGTGGAGGCTCGATCGGCGATGCGGACGGCGGTCGCGGTGGTGGGCGCCACCCTACCTCGAGCACCGCGCGTTGAGCCGGGCGCCGTGGTGGTCCTGGTCCGTGAGCCGATTCACCTGGCCGCGTTGTGCAGCGTCGAGCGGGAGCTCACGGAGCGCGACGGCCCGCACCTGGTGGCACTCCTCGTTGGTCGCGCTGCCGCCGTCCGCCGGGTGGACGGGCCACGATCGGTCCGCCTCGAGCGGCTCCTGCATCCGGCCCTGGGCTCCGAGCTGCTGCGGCTCCATGCCCGAGGCCTGAGGCGTCTGCGCCCCGCGACCGAAGGCTGGGATGGCCTGCTCGGACGGCCCGAGGCCCAGCGCCTGCGGCGCGTCGCGGGCGAGGAGGTGCCGCGCATCGGTCTGGCGGCCTTTGCGCTGGCGTCCGCCATTCGCCGGCTTGAACCGTCGCTGATCGGCGCCTTCGACGAGGTCGGAACCTGGGCTCGGATCCTGCCGACGCTTGCGCGTGCACACGGCACGCCTTCCCTGGACATCCCGCACGCGGAGGCGGCCGATGCTGAGGCGATCCGCGGTGCGGGGTACGACCGGATGGCGGTCTACGGGCCCCGCGCCGCCTCGGTCCTTCGCGCCGCCGGCATTGGCGACGAACGCATCGTGCAGGTCGGCGCGCCACGCTTCGATGCCATCGCGCGCTCGTACCCTGCCTCTTCCGCACCAGTCGCCCCGCCGTGCGTCCTCTTCGCGGCGCAGTACGTCGCCGGGGCATTGACGGCCGACGCGCTGCGGATTTGCTTCGCCGGCGCGCTGGCCGCCGCGGCGCGCCTGGCACCCAGCGAGCTCGTCGTGAGGCCCCACCCCGCTGAGCCGCCGGGGACGATCGCGAGGATGGTCGCGGAAGTCTCGCCCCCGGAGGGAGTCACCGTCCGGATCGATGCCAGCCGCTCCCTCCACGATCTGCTCGATGGGGCCTGGCTGCTGGTGACCGCGTGGTCGAACAGCGTCCTCGAGGCTGCCGTCATGGGCGTGCCCTCGCTCGCGGTCGTGCCCGCCGACGTCACCGATCCGGTCAACTTCGCAGCCGAGGGGCTCGCCTTGCACGCGGCGAGCCCCGAGGAGGCCGCCGATGTGGCAGAGCACCTTCGCGACGTGGGAGAGCGGACGCTCGCCGTAGAGCGGGCCCGGGCGGGGCTTGCGGCGCATATCGGGCCACCGGATGGCCTCGCCTCGTCACGTGTCGCTGACCTGATGATCTCGATGGCAACCCGCGGGGATCAGGACGCCGCCTAGAATGCGGCCATGTTGACCCTGGCGGTCATCCCGGCCCGCGGCCGCTCGAGGGGCCTGCCGGGGAAGCACCTTCGGCTGATTGGCGGCGAACCGATGATCGCGCGCACCATCCGCGCGGCGCTCGACGCGAAACGCATCGACCGGGTCGTGGTGTCGACCGACGACCCGGCGATCGCCGGCGCCGCCCGAGACGCCGGCGCGGAGGTTCCGTACCTGCGACCCGAGGAGCTGGCGGCCGACGAGACACCCACCTTCCCGGTCATCGATCACGCGGTGCGAGCGGTTGAGTCCGATGGCGAGGCGGTCAGCGTGGTGGTGACGCTGCAGCCGACGTCGCCGTTGCGGACCGCTGAGCAGATCGATGCCGCCGTCGCGCTGCTCGATCCACCGCGCGTCCGATCGGTCGTCAGCGTCACCGCGCTGGACCTCCCGGCGAGCGTCGTCGGTGGGCTGGTCGGCGGGCGCTACCGATCCATTCCGATGCCACCCGGGACGGATACCCGGCGACAGGGCTCGCCGGGCGCCGTCAGGCTCACCGGCGCGATCTATGTCACCACCCGTGGCCTTTTGGCGGAGGGCCGACTGATCGACGATGCACCAGCCGCGCTGCTGACCGACGCGTCGTCCGCCATCGACGTCGACGACGCTCAGGATCTCCGCGCCGCGCGTCGAGCGGTGGCGGGCCGACGGTGAGCCGCCGGTGAGGATCCGATGAGCCCGGATCAGCCGCTCCGGCTGCTGATCGTGACGGGGACGCGGGCCGACTTCGGCCTGTGGCACGAGGTAATCGCCGAGGCCGAGCGGCGGCCGAGCGAGGTCGGTGTCCGCCTGCTCGTCTCTGGCATGCACCTCGACGAGCGGTTCGGTGGCACCATCGCCGAGATCCGCGCATCCGGGACGCCGATTGCCGCGGAGATTCCCTTCACGGCGCCAGGCGACTCTCGCGTCGAGATGGCGGCCTCACTGGGTCAAGCGCTCAGCGGCTTCGCGCCGGCCATCGATGCCGAGGCGCCGGACTGGCTCCTCCTCCTCGGCGATCGTGGCGAGCAGCTCGCGGCGGCGCTCGTCGGCGTCCATCTGGGCCTCCCGATTGCCCACCTTCACGGCGGTGAACGCTCACTGGGCGCCGTCGACGACACGCTGCGCGACATGATCAGCCGCGCGGCCCACCTCCACCTGGTGGCGACCACCGACGCGGCCCGTCGCCTCGAGCGGATGGGCGAGGCGTCGTGGCGGATCCACGTCGTAGGTGCGCCGGGCCTCGATGCAATTGCCACCACTAGCCCGGCGGGTCCTGAACGGCGTCGCGCGGTCGGCCTGCCCGCGGACGGTCCCTACGCTGTCCTTGTCCAGCACCCGGAGACGGTGGGCGGGCGCGACGGGGTTGTCGACCTCGACGCGAGTCTCGAGGCCGTTTCTGCGATCGACCTGCCGGTCCTTGCCGTCGCGCCGAATGCGGATGCCGGGGGCCGCGCCATGTTCGAGAGGCTCCGAGCTGCCGGCGTGAGCGCCCTCCATGCCTCGCTCTCACGGGATGACTTCCTCGCCGTCCTGGCCGGCGCCAGCGTCCTGATCGGCAATTCATCGAGTGCGCTGATCGAGGCGCCACTCCTCGGGGTGCCGGCGGTGAACGTCGGGGACCGCCAGCGCGGCCGGACGCGCGGCGACAACGTGATCGACGTGCCTGCCGACAGGGGGCAGATCGTCCAGGCCCTCCGAAGGGCGACCGACCCGTCGTTCCGCGCCAGCCTCTCGCGCCGCTCCCCGTACGGCGACGGTCATTCGGCGCCACGCATCCTGGACGCCATCGTGGCGCAGCCCATCGACGAACGCCTGCTGGTCAAGGAGGTAGCGCCCTGAGCGTGCTGGTGATCGTCGGTACGGGCGACCACGCGCGGGTCATGGCCGACGTGGCCCGTGCCATCGGGCGAGAGCCGATCGGCTTCGTCGAGCCGAGCGACGATGGATCGGCCGGCGGTGAGGTCGACGGGCTCCGCGTTCTCGGCTCGCTCGTGTCCCCAGATGCGTGGCGCGCGCCGCTCGGGAACGAGGCCGTCGAGTTCGTCGTGGCGATCGGGGGCAACGCGACGCGCGAGCGGGTGTTCGCTCGCTGCCTCGAGCTCGGCCTGCGCCCCGTGGCGCTCGTGCATCCGACGGCCGTGCTGCTGGGCGGAGCGGAGGTTCTGCCCGGTGCCCAGGTCTGCGCCGGCGCGATCATCGGCCTGGCCGCCATCATCGGGCGTGATGCCATCGTGAACACCGCCGCCAGTGTCGATCACGACGGCCGCATCGGCGAGCACGCCTTCGTAGGCCCCGGCGCTCGCCTGGCCGGGCGCGTCACCGTCGAGGTTGGCGCACACGTCGGCCTGGGGGCCGCGGTGCGAGAGGGATGTACAATCGGCGCCCGATCCTACGTCGCGGCGGGAGCCGTCGTGGTTCGCGATGTCCCGGCCGGAATCCGCGTGGCTGGCGTTCCTGCCCGCCCCATGGATCGCCCTTCCCCGCCTGAGGAGGACGTGTGACGAGTCTTCCGCGCGTCAGCGACGCGCCAGCCATCCCCCTGGCTCAGCCGAACCTCGGCGAACGCGAGATCGAGCTGGTGACCCGGGTGCTCCGCAGCGACGTGCTGGCGATGGGTCCGTTCACCAACGAGTTCGAGGAGCGGCTCGCCGCGCTGGCGGGACGCCGTCACGGGATCGCCTGCAGCAGCGGCACCGCCGGACTGCACCTCGCTGTGCGCGGCCTGGGGATCGGCGCCGGCGACGAGGTGATCACCACTCCGTTCAGCTTCGTGGCCTCGGCCAATTGCGTGCTCTTCGAGCGCGCGGTGCCGCGCTTTGTCGATATCGAGGAGCAGACGCTGGGGATTGACCCTGACCTCATTGAATCGGCTGCGAGCGATAAGACACGCGCAGTACTGCCGGTCCATGCATTCGGGAATGCGTGCCACATCGTCGAGGTCGACGGGTTGGCCCGCTCGCGCGGCTGGCGCCTCATCGAGGACTCGTGCGAGGCGCTTGGCACGAGGCTGAATGGACGGCCACTCGGCTCCTTCGGCGACGCCTCGGTTTTCGCCTTCTACCCGAACAAGCAGATCACGACGGGCGAGGGCGGAATGGTGCTGACCGATGACGACGATCTGGCGGACAGGCTGCGGAGCATGCGCAACCAGGGACGCGACACGGACGGGACCTGGCTGCGTCACGTTCAGCTCGGCTTCAACTACCGGCTCGACGAGCTGTCCGCGGCGTTGGGCGTCGCACAGCTCGAGCGCCTCGCGGAGCTTCGCGCTGGGCGAGAAGCGGCCTTCGGCGGGTACGCCGAGGCGCTCGGCGGCCGATCCTGGCTGACCCTGCCTCGCCCCGCCCCCGGCGCCGAGGTCGACTGGTTCGTGTACGTCGTGCGCTTCGATCCGGGGATCGACCGCGATCGGTTGATCGGTCAGCTCCGGGACCGCGGCGTCCCCTCCCGTCCCTATTTCTCGCCGATCCACCTGCAGCCGCTGTACACCGCTGAGTTCGGATATCGGCCCGGCGACTTTCCCGTGACCGAACGGGTTGCCGCCAGCACCCTGGCCCTCCCGTTCTCGAGCCGGCTGGAGCGCGACGTCATCGACCAGGTGGCGGCGGCCCTCGACGATGCGGTGGCCGAACAGGGGCGCGCCTAATGGCGGGACCCTTTGCCGACCGGCGGATCCTGGTCACCGGCGGCACCGGATCAATCGGCAGCGCCATTGTCGAGGCTCTGCTCGGCCAGGGCCCTCGGGTGGTGCGCGTCCTCTCTCGGGACGACACGAAGCAGTTCGAGCTCGCGCAGCGGCTGCGCTCCGAGCAGGCGCTGCGCATGTTGATCGGAGACGTGCGGAGCCGGGTTCGATTGCAGCGCGCAATGTCGGAGATCGAGCTTGTCTTTCACGCGGCAGCGATGAAGCACGTCCCCGCCAGCGAGTTCAACCCATTCGAGGCGACCGAGACGAATGTTCGCGGTACACAGAATGTGGTCGAGGCGGCGATCGATGCCGGCGTCGAGCGCGTCCTCACGGTCAGCACCGACAAGGCCGTCGATCCCACGAACGTGATGGGTGCCACCAAGCTCCTGGCGGAACGCCTGATGAGTGCGGCTGAGACCTACAAGGGTGGCTCGCCGACACGATTCGCATCGGTCCGTTTTGGCAACGTGATCGGCTCGCGTGGCTCGCTGGTGCCGCTGATCCGTGGCCAGGTGGCGCGCGGTGGACCGGTGACCGTCACGGACCCGGAGATGAGCCGCTACATGATGCCGATGCGTGACGCGGTCCGCCTCTGCTTCGAGGCGATGCAGCGCATGGCGGGGGGTGAGGTCTTCATCCTCAAGATGCCGCGGATTCGAGTGGGTGACCTGGTCGAGGTCCTGATCGAGGCCTATGCACCGCAATTCGGCTTCCGCCCGGATGAGATCGCGATCGAGACGATCGGAGCGCGAGCTGGCGAGAAGCGGCACGAGGTCCTGCTCACTGAAGACGAGGCGCTGGCCGCGGAGGAGTCCGAGGGGATGTACGTCGTTGGCCCGCTGCGGCAGCCGCGCGGCGACCACGCTGCCGTCGTCGGCGGACGGGGCGATGAGCCGCTCATGGAGCGATCCGCGCTCCGCGAGCTGATCGACGCGGCCGGCTGGCTCCGCCCGGAGCTCCTCCCGACGCTCGGATGAGCGAGGCGCCGATCATCGAGATCGCAGGGCGCCGGATCGGGGGCGACCAGCCACCGTTCGTGATCGCCGAGGCGGGCGTCAACCACAACGGCGACCCGGCCCGCGCGCTCGCGCTGGTGGACGCAGCCGCGGCGGCGGGCGCCGACGCGGTCAAGTTCCAGACATTCTCGGCCGACGCACTGGCGACCGCCGACGCACCCCAGGCCGGCTACCAGCGGAGCCGCGCGGCAGCCACTTCGCAGCGGGAGATGCTGCGTGCGCTCGAGCTGCCCGTCGAGGGACTGCGGGCCGCCCGCGACCGAGCGAATGAGCGCCGAATCGCGTTCCTTTCGACGCCATTCGACCTCCCGTCCGTCCGGCTCCTCGCGGAGCTGGGAGTCCCAGCCTTCAAGGTCGGCTCCGGCGACCTGACGAACCTGATCCTTCTCCGCGCCGTCGCGGCGCACGGGCTGCCGATGCTTGTCTCGACCGGTATGGCCACGCTCCACGAGGTGGAGGCTGCGGTGTCCGCGCTGCGCGCCGCCGGCGATCCGCCGCTCGTCCTCCTGCAGTGCACCAGCGCCTACCCCGCATCTGCGGGCGATGCCAACCTTCGAGCCATGAACGTGTTGCGCGAGCGGTTTGGAGTGCCCGTCGGCTACTCGGACCATACCCTCGGCATCGCGACCGCCACGGCTGCGGCGGCGCTGGGTGCGGCGGTGATCGAGAAGCACCTGACCGTGGACCGCACACTTCCCGGGCCTGACCACGCCGCATCCCTGGAGCCGGCGGAGTTCGAGGGCCTGGTCCAGGCGGTGGCCGAGGCGCATGTCGCACTGGGGGACGGGGTCAAGGTTCCGCGCCCGGACGAGGAGGACGCCCGCCTGGTCGCTCGGCGGTCACTGGTCACAACCCGGGCGATCAGCGCAGGCAGCATCTTCAGCAGCGACGACCTCGACGCCATGCGTCCCGCGACGGGGATATCGCCGCTCGAGGTCGATGATGTGATCGGCCGTGCGGCGCTGACCGACCTGCCAGCCGGAAAGCTGCTGCAGTCCGAGGACCTCGACCCGCCCCTCCGCTGAGCCGCGGCGGCGCCCCCGACCGCAACCTAGCGCCAGATGCCCGGCTCCACCCCGGAGTCGCCCCGACCGCCGGCAGCCATCGCCTGGTCGATGATCTGCTCAGCCTTCTCGGCCCCGAGCCAGCCGGCGATCTCCGTCTGGCGCCCCTCGAGCTCCTTGTAGATCGCGAAGAAGTTCTCGATCTCGCGCAACCGGTGCGGAGAGAGGTCTTCCAGGGTGCGCGTTTCATCCCAGCGTGGGTCGTCGTGCGCGACCGCCAGGATCATGTAGTCGTGGCCCTTATCGTCGGTCATGTCCAAAACGCCAATCGGGCGAGCGCGCACCACGCACCCGGGAAACGTGGGCTCGCTGATCACCACCAGGACGTCGAGCGGGTCGCCATCATCGGCCAGGCTGCCGTCGATGAAGCCGTAGTCACACGGGTAGTGCACGCTCGAGTACAGGATCCGATCGAGCACGAATCGATGGCGTGCGTGGTCGAACTCGTACTTGTTGCGGCTCCCGGACGGGATCTCGACGGTAACCTCGATGAGGCCTCCCCGCTGTCGTTCGCCACGCTCCGCAGTATGAACCGAGGTCCCGGCATTCGGCGATCGGCACCGCAGGGGGGGGGTACTTTGGACCTGGGCGATGGGGGTTGACGCGCCGGTATACTGTGCGCCGCGGTAAAACCCGTGCCCAGTGTCCGACGCCCTCGGACGCGACCGCTGCCCACGGAGTCCTCAGGGGTGGAGGCTGAAACTTGGAGCAGATCTCCGGGTCGCGTATCGTTGGCACCGCCGCGCCCACGTCGCGGCTGCTGTACTACTTCGGCAAACGCATCATCGACGTCGCCGGCGCCCTGATCGGGCTGGTCCTCCTGGCGCCGGTCATGCTGGGCATTGCCCTCGCCATCTTCATGGACACCGGCCTGCCGATCATCTATCGCTCCCAACGCCTTGGGCGCTATGGGGCCCCGATCGTCGTCCTGAAGTTCCGCACGATGCGTGATGGCAGCCACCACCACCTCGCCGAGCTTCTTACGGCCGATGAGGAGCGGCGGCTTGAGTACGAGGGCACCCGCAAGCTGCGCTACGATCCGCGTCGAACGCGGATGGGGGTCTTCCTGCGCCGCACGTCGCTAGATGAGCTGCCCCAGCTGTGGAACGTGCTGGTCGGCGAAATGAGCTTGGTCGGACCTCGTCCCTACTTCGCCGACGAGCTGATTGGCCGGCCGGAGGCCACCGACCTGCTCAGCGTGCGGCCGGGAATTACCGGAATGTGGCAGGTGAACGGGCGCTCCGACCGCACCTTCACCGAGCGCCTGGTGCTCGAGTCACATTACGTGCGACGGCGGGGGTTCCGCCTCGATCTGCTGATCGTGCTGCGCACATTCCGTGCGGTCTTCACCGGGCGAGGAGCGTACTGAACCCGGCCCGAACCTCGCTGAGGAGCAAGGGCGCCTGACGCGGACGTCCCGCGTGCCTTCGTCCGCTTCCTAGCCCTCGAGCCCGGAGCGACCGTGGGCATCGTCGGGTTCGGCCGGGCAGCCACCTGAGCGGGACTCCTAGAATGGCGCCCATGCCCGATCGTCGCTGTGCGCGGTACCGCCTTGCGGCCATGCGAACGGGCATTTCAGACGAATGACCAACCCCGGCCTTACGGTGCGGGCGACCGTGAAGGCCCCCTCGGCATGGTGCCCGGGGTGAATGGGCCTCGCTTCGGTCCGCGGCCAGACACGGCTGGCGGTAAGCGCTCCGTGGTGTCCAGCCTCGTTCGCGGATCGGCGACCTACACCGTCGGCAACGTCATCGCACGCCTTGGGTCGTTCCTCCTGCTGCCCGTCTACGTTCGCCTCCTCACTCGGGACGAGTTCGGGATCGTCGCGCTCGTTACCTCGCTGGTGGGGCTCCTGCGCATCGTCTACACCCTGGGGATGGACGGAGCGCTGATGCGCCTCCACTTCGATGTCTCTGACGAAGACCGTCCGCGTCTGTACGCGACGCTCGCCGCGTTCGCCGTCGGTGTTGCCGGTCTGATCTCGGTCCTGCTCGGCGTTGGTCTCGGGCCGTTCTTCGAAACGGTCTTCTTTGGCCTCCCGTTCCAGCCGTACGGGGTGCTGGCCCTCGCGATCGCCTTCGTCGGAGCGCTCGACTTCGTTCCCGCAGTCATGTACCGCGCCCGTGAGCAGCCGATGCGCTTCCTGCTCTTCAGCGTTGGCTCATTTGTCGCAGCCGCGGCGCTTTCTGTCCTCTTCGTCGTTCTTGGCTGGGGTGCCGTCGGCGTGCTCCTGGGGCAGCTCATCGGGGGCGCCGCGGTCATGCTGTTCAGTGCCGTCGTTGGGATCTGGCCGTCGAGATTCCGATTCGACGTCTCGGTACTTGGTCCCGCGCTCAAGTTCGGCGCGCCGCTGTTGCCCCACCAGCTGGGGGCGTGGTTCCTCCGCTTATCAGATCGCTGGCTGATCGGACTGTTGCTGGCGATTCCCCTCGTTGATCGCCTGGGGGCGATTGGCGCCTATTCGCTCGGCTACCAGCTCGGCTACATCGTCGCCATCGTCGGCCTGTCGTTCAACGCCGCGTGGACGCCGGTCTTCTACCGGGTCGGGAACGGGCCACACGGGCCGCCCTTCCTGCGCGACATGGTGACCGTCACCGCGGGTGGCTTCGTCGTGCTGGCTGCCGCGTTGGCGATCATGGCGCCCGAGATCGTGGAGGTGCTGGCTCGCCCCGGGTACGAGGTAGCCGCGGTGGTTCTGCCCATCGTGGCCTTCGCCTCCGCCTTTCAAGGCATCTACACGATGTTCGTGTCCGTCATCTTCCTTCGGCGCCGGACGCTTATCCTGCCCTTGATCACCGCTGCGAGCGCGGCCGCCAACATCGGCCTGAACCTGCTCCTGATCCCGATCTTTGGTGTCGTAGGGGCCGCTTGGTCCACGCTTGCCGCGTACGTCCTCTTTGCTGCCCTCACCTACGCCGCGGCGAGCCGCATGTACCCGATCCGGCCCGATTGGGGTCGGCTCGCGGGGATCTTCTTCGTGGGCGTCGGCGGATCGGCCCTCGGGTATGCGCTCAGCGTGCGAAGCACTCTCGGATCCACCATCGCGGACCTTGCCGCGTTCGCCGTGACCGCGACGATTTGCCTCCTGCTGGTACGCGCCCCGGTCGCCCGGCTGCGGCACCTTGGTCCGCTCCTCGACGCCGCCCGCGGGTCAGGTCTGGAGCCCGTGCCGGCCACAAGCTAGAGGTACGCAACAGTGCGATATTTCCGGCGCGCCCGACGAGCCATCTCGCGCTGGTGGTACACGCGCAGCGTCCGAGGCGCCGCCGCGGCATGCGGAAGCGGGCTTCGGGTCAACGGGAGGAGCTCGGTAACGAGCACGACCGTCCTGGGCTCGAACATTCACTTCAACGGCATGACGATCACCGGCAGGGGAATGGTCGAGATTGGCGACAACTTCCACTCCGGGCCCGAGTGCGTGATCATCTCGGAGGCCCACAACTACGAGGGCGATGCCCTGCCGTACGACGCGACGTACGTCGCACGCGACGTCCGCATCGAGGACAACGTCTGGCTGGGAATGCGCGCCATCGTCCTCGGTGGAGTCACGATCGGAGAGGGAGCGATCGTGCAGGCTGGGAGCGTGGTCGCCGCAGACATCCCGAAGTACGCCATAGCGGGTGGCCATCCGGCCCGGCCGTTCGCTCAGCGGGATATCGAGCACTACGAGCGCCTGAAGGCCGCGGGCCGTTTTCACTAGTGGCGGACGAGGCGGCGCTCGCTGCGCGTCGTGAGGCCGCGAGCCTCGTGACACGGCTCCGCGAGGCTGAGCCCGAGATCCTCGCGTTGGCGGGACTCGACCTCGGTCCGGCGCTCGAACAATCACTCTTTGGCCTCCTCCGCCCTGCGGACCTCGCAGCACCCCGTGCGCGGCGCCCGACGCGGCTGGGCGCGCTCATGAGGCTGACGATGGGTCTGGCCGGTGGACTTGGCGCATCCCGCCCGGCGGCTGGATCCGTGGTGGCGATCGGGCTCTCCCCAGCGCACCCGCGCATTCTCGAGCCGATCAGCGACGAGCTTGTCGGCAGGGGAACCGCCGAACCATTCCTCGTCCGCGCCGCCAAGCTCGATGTCGTGGCTGCCGGCCGCCGATTTCGCGGAGCCAGGCTGTCCGATCTTGTAGATGCGGAATTCGTCGCACCGCTCATCCAACATCTTCACCGCCTCGGCCGAAGGCTGGATCGTGCCACCCGCTCCTGGGATGAGGCCTCAAGGCTCGTTTCGACCGAGGCCCTCCGCCGCGGCGCGCGCGATGCCCTGGCCCGGTCCGGTTTCGAGGCTGCCTGCCTTCTGTCGATTGCCGCGCGCCGACCGGCGCTGATGATGAGCTTCAACGAGAATGGCCGCTGGGCAAGGCTGATCCCGGCGGCTGCGCGACGGCATGGAGTGTTGTCGCTGGACATCGCGCACGCTGAGATCGTCGACGCGGTGGCCATCCAGGGAGCCGACTTCGACCGATTCGCGGTGTTCGGCGCGTATTCCGCTTCAACACTCCAGGAAGCGGGGATCGATCCGGGCCGGGTCGTGCAGGTTGGCGCACCGCGGTTCGACCAGCTGATTCGCCGCGCTCGCACGGGAGATGGCCGGCCAGAGCGCACCATCGTGGTCGCCTCCCAGTGGCTGGGGGGGAGGATGACGGCCTCAGTCAAGCGCGCGATGCTTGAGATGATCTTTGAGGCGGCATCATCGGTCGCCCCCGTGCAGATCGTCGTTCGGCTCCATCCGCTCGAGGTGGACAGCACCGTCCAGGAGACCCTTGCCTCGCTCCCGCCGCAGGCTGGGGTTGCCACTCGCGTCGAGCGCGACGGCGATCTCTACGACGCACTCGAGGGCGCGTGGGCAATGGTCACGGGCTGGTCGAATGCGGTCTTCGAGGCGGCCCTCCTGGGTGTGCCCTCCATTTGCGTCAACACCACCGGCGGTCCGCTACCCTTGGACCTCGCCGGCGGTATCGCGTCCGAGGCAGTGACGGCGGAACAGCTCACCTCGCGGCTCCGGCAGCTCCTCGACGACCGCGAGCGGAGCCGCGCCTTGGCAGCCGCCAGGGACGGACTGCTGCCGCGCCTCGGTCCGCTTGACGGGCATGCCGCGGAACGCGCGGCGGGTCTCATCCTGAAAATGATTCGTGGGTGACTGCCCTACCCCGCCAATGACCCTGAGCGGTCAAGCCGTGGGTCGCGAGGCGCGCCCTTCCCAGCGAGCCGCGATCGCGGCGTCGTAGGCCGCGAGCAGCTGCTCGGCGCTTGCGGACCAGCTCAAAGGTCCGGCGATCCGCTCCCGTCCGAGGCGCCCCATTTCAGCTCGTCGCTCGGGATCGTCGAGGAGCGCCAGGATTGCGCTGGCCAGGTCCCGCGGGTCGTTAGGCGTTGCATAGATGGCGGCATCGCCGGCGGAGACCCGCGTCTCCTCGAGATCGAAGGCGGCGGTCGGCAGGCCCATGGCCATGTACTCGAGGGTCTTGTTCATGGTGCAGAGCTCGTTGAAGCCGTTCTTCGGATCCGGGCTGACTCCCACATCCGCCGTGGCCAGGTATCGTCGAACCTCGGCGTCTGGGAGGCGACCGGTGAATGTCAGGTCCTGACCCAGCCCGAGCTCAGTGGCCTGCGCCTCGAGCAAGTCGCGCTGGTCTCCAGAGCCGATTGCCACGAACCGCACGTCGCCTGGTCGCTCACCCGCGATGACGGCAGCTGCGCGCACGAAGAGGTCGACCCCGTCCTGCTGCCCCATTGTGCCCAGGTAGACGACAAGCCCAGAGCGGCCATCGAGGAGCTGGGGTGAGGGAGGGACAGGATGTAATCGCGACGGATCGGGGGAGCTGCGGACCACGAAGACGCGGGCCGGATCCTTGCCCCCACGCTCCAGGGCGACGCGCCGGTAGCTCTCGTTGGTGGCGATCACAGCGTCAGCCGAACGGTACGTACGCCTCTCCGCCCACTTCAGGATGCGGTCAACCAACCCGCCCTCTCGGCCTCCCTGCGCCGCATACAGCTCCGGACCAAGGTCGTGCTGGTCGAAGAGGAACGCGGACCCGGTCGCCTTCAGGATGAGGCCGATCGGGAACAGGAAGTCGGGGGGATTGCAGGCGTGCACGACGTCGATGCGGCCTTTGCACCGAGCGAGGGCGAGGAGCGCGAGGACCAGCGTGGCGGGAACCGCGATCGCGTATTCAATGGCGTGCGACACCAAACCTGACCCGGTCTGTGGCAGCGGATAGCGGTACACCTCGATACCGTCCGCTTGCTCGTGCCATTTCGATGCGCCGGGCCCTTGTGGGCTGATCACCGCCACGTCCCAGCCCGCGTCGCGCAGGGTTTTCGCCTCGGCCCATACCCGCCGATCGAACGGCACAGGCAGGTCCTCGACGAGGATCAGGGCGCGACGGCCGCGACGGGCGCCATAATCGCGTCCCATGACGTTCCCTTCCTCCAGTGGCGCGCGCCTGCCGGACTTCTTCATCGTTGGGGCGCCCAAGTGCGGAACGACGGCGCTCTACACCTATCTCCGACAGCACCCACAGGTCTTCATGCCGTTCCACAAGGAACCGCTCTACTTCGGTTCCGACCTGCATCATCGGTACGGGAGGCTGACGTCCGAAGAATACGCGGCGCTCTTCCGGGGCGCCCGATCCAACCAGCGAGTGGGCGAGGCGTCAGCGTGGTATCTGTATTCGACGGAGGCCTCGAAGGAGATCCGGGCGGCGGCCCCCAATTCGCAGATCATCATCATGCTGCGCAACCCCGTCGATGTGATGTACGCGCAGCACAGCCAGCTCCTCTTCAACCAGCAGGAGGAGATTGCTGACTTCGACGAGGCGCTTGCTGCCGAGGAGGATCGGGTCCAGGGACGGAGATTGCCTCCCGGCCCGCTCAGGCCGGAGAACCTGTACTACCGTCGCATGGCTCGCTTCAGCGAGCAGGTCGAGCGCTACCTTCTGGAGTTCGGACCGTCGTGCGTCCACGTTATCTTCCATGAAGACCTGCTTATCGACACCCCGGCCGTCTACCGCAAGACGCTCGATTTCCTCGGCGTCGACCCGGAGTTCACGCCGGCCTTCGCACCGTCGAACGAAAACAAACGCGTGCGCAGCCGGCTCATACAGCGCCTTGCCTTCGATCCGCCCTTGATCCGTGGCCTCGCACCTATGCTGCGCCGGCACCCATGGGCGCACGCGCTCCGGAATCGGCTCCTGGCTTCGAACAGCGTTCGCACGCCACGGCCAGAGATGGACCGCGAGCTCCGAGCACGCCTCATCCGCGAGTTCGAGCCCGAGGTTCGACGGCTGTCGGAGGTTGTGGGCCGGGACCTGACTGCCTGGTCACACGCGTGACCGACGCGGCGTCCTGACTGGGGGAATCAAAACGACCATCGCCCTTCGGGCCCTCCGCGAAAGGCCGACGACGAGCTGGGGGATCCTGCTGCTGGCCGGTCTGCTCGCGGTGCGCAACGTCTCCGATCTGGTCGCCGGCGCGTCGCTGGGGGGACCGCTGCGGCTGAATCTCTCGTCGGTGCTTGGCCTGTTCGCCATTTTCTGGGCGGGCAGCCTCGTTCTTCCCGCCGTGCTGGCGGGGACCTGGCGGCAGGTGCGCGGCCTGCGCGCCGCGATTCTTCTCGTGCTCTTCTTGACCGGCTGGCTCGCGGTTGGGTTCATCGTTCACGGCGTGCACGCATCCCTCTACCGCGAATGGGTGCGGCTCATCTCCGTGATCGCCGTTGCGCTGGTGGCCGCCAACCTCCTCTCGCTGTCACCGTCGCGCGCCGCCACACTGACCATCGTGGCGCTCGCGCTCCCCACCGCCGTGGCCATCCTTCAGCTCGTCGCCAACCTGTCTGCAATCGGTCCGCAGGGGTCGAATGAATTCTTCAGAGCCACGGGCACGTTCGTACAGGCGAATAAGGCGGCGCAGTCGTTCCTGCTAGCGCTTGGGGTCGGCGGATGGGCGGCGCTGCAATGGCGGACGAGGCTGGTCGGTGTCGTGGTCTCCGCCGCTTCCAGCGTGGCGATTCTCGCGACGAGGAGCCTGGGCGGCATCGCCGCGGCTGGGACCGCGGTGGTCGCATTTCTCGTCCTTCGGCCGGTGAGCGCCAGGTTCCGTCTTGCGGTCGTCGGCGTGCTGGTGGCCTTTGCCGTCGTCTTTGCGTTGAGTCCGTTTGGTTCGAGCCGGATCGCGTTACTGGCGGACACGCGGATGCCATGGGACATCGTCGGCAAGACGCACAATTCGCTCGAGTGGCGCTTCTTCAACTGGTGGCAGCTCATGCAGGATTGGTCGCGCCAGCCAGTCCTGGGGCACGGCCTTGGAAGCACGTTGGAGCTCGTCCGGCCCATCGACTTCATCACGCACAGCGACCTCGTCCGCCTCCTGGTCGAGGGCGGCATCGTGGGAGCCGGCATTGCGCTGACCTGTATCGGGTGGGCATTCGCAGCGACCGCGCGCGTCGTGCGTCAGGCGACGCCCGGGACGGTACCCCTGGCGACGATCATGCTCTCGGTGATGATCGGGTTGTCGGTTCAGAGCCTCGTGCAGAACACGCTCTCAAATACCGCGCTCCTCTACATGCTCGCGGCAATCCTGCCGACGCTGTGGATCGTCCCGCGACATGGGTCCTCGGCCGTCCCATGAATCCTCCGTCCACCACGGTCCTGATCGTCGCGCCGGTCGACCCGCTGAGCCCCAGGATCGGCGGAATCCAAACGTACGTGAACGGCTTTGCGAAGTTCGCGCCGCCTGATCTGGGAGTCGAGCTCGTCGGCCTCACATCGGCGGCTGGCAGTTCCCTGCCGGTCGGTCGCTGGAGCTCGGTCCCCATCGGCGACAAATCGATGCGCATCCTGCCGGTCATGAGCGTCGGCGACAGGCAGGCGAGGCATCGTGTGCCGCTTACCCTGCGGTTCGTTGGGGCAGCTCTCAGGCGACGTGCGGCCATCTCGACGGAGGGCCGCGTTCTCCAGTTTCACCGCCCCGCGACCTTGCTGCCATTCCTCGGATCCCATTCTCCGAAGGTTCAGGTCATTCACCACGACCTCGCACAGATCTCGTCCGCCAACGGCGAAAACCGGTGGAGCTCGGTGCCCGCCGCATTCGATTGGATCGAGGAGCTCACCGCTCAGCGGGTCGATGGTGTCGTCGCCGTAAATGAATCCACTGCGGACGCGTTCCGGCAACGGCATCCGGCCTCGGCATCGTCGATCCATTTCATACCAAACTGGTTTGACGACACGATCTTCAGTGCCATGTCGGGCTCCAGCCGAGCGCTGGCGCGACAGGCCCTTCGCGATGAGATCCGCGGGGAGACCGGAAGCCCGGTCGTCCTCTTCGCGGGCCGGCTAGAACCGACCAAGAACCCGCTCCTGGCGCTGGCGGCGTTTCAGCTGCTCCTCGAGCGCCAGCCGCTCGCGCACCTGGTTGTAGCGGGGACCGGAACGTTGCGCGACGCCCTCCTCCAAGAGGCGGCAGAGCGGCGGATCGCAGCGCGTGTGCATCTGTTGGGGCGGCGCGCGCCCGAGGACCTGGCAGCGCTCATGAATGGCGCCGACGCGCTCCTGGTCTCGTCATCGAGCGAGACCGGGCCAACCATCATGCTCGAGGCACTCGCCTGTGGACTTCCACTGGTGGGGGTGCCCGTGGGGCGTATTCCCCGCGTCGTCTCATCTGGCCAGAGTGGCTGGGTGGCTTCGGAGTCGAGCGCGCCCAAACTGGCCGATGGTCTGGCCTGGGCCGTCGGCGCTGGTGAGCAGGTACGAATGAAAAGCGTGGCCGCGGCCGCCCCATACGCTGCGCGGACCGTCCTGGAACCGCTCTATTCGCTCCACCAGGAGCTCGGAGCGCGGCGCCACCGGTGAATGCGGTCCGCCGGCACCCGCGTGGGGCTGCGGTGGTCGCAAGCGTGGCGGCCATCGTGCTGGTTGCCTCGGCAGTGCTCTGGCTGCGGCAGGGAATGCTCTCTGACCTGCCCGCCTACCTCGACCACGGCGGACCCGGCGTGATCGCCGAGGCAAACCGATCGCTCACGCGTACGGACCTGTTGCGCCGCCTCGGGCCGCGGATCGCGGAACAGATGCCGGCGCACAACGATCTCTGGATCACGCAGGCCGGCTTCAATTCCGACGCAGCCCTCGAGGCTTGGGGGACGGAACGGCAGATCAGCCTGTCAACGTTCCCGGCCTGGTCGGTGCCCCTTCATCCGACGTGGGCCGAGGACCCGTACCACAACATCAGCTGGCAGTTCTATTACCAGTCGCTGGGATGGCTGTGGGCGCCTGGACGGGGGTGCGCGCAGGGCGACCAGGCCGACTGCCGCCTCGTGGCGGATTACGTCCTGAGCTGGGTTGGCGCGAGCCCGCGGTCACATCCGCCATCGGCGAGATCGTGGTACGACCATGCGGTCGCGTTCCGAACGGATGCTCTCGTCTCGCTCTTCCCGAAGGTGCTGGCCCCGGTGCTGTCGCCGGCGGAGCTTGGGTCACTGCTCCGATCGCTCGAGCTTCACGGCCAGGTGCTTGACGGGTACCTGCACGCCCCGGGGTTCATCGGCCACAACCACAATCTGTTCCACGCGCTCTCGCTCTACAACCTGGCGACCGCCTTCCCTGAGCTGCAAAACGCGACGACCTGGCGCACGGACGCCCGGGCGCGCATGTCCACCCTCCTTCCGGAGATGGTCCAGACCGATGAGGGTGTGTCGCTCGAGCAGGCCGCCAGCTACCACAATCTGGCGCTCAGTCTCTTCGCCAGCGCTGACGCGTACCTCCGCAAGCACGACGATGGCCTCTCGCCTTCGGAACGTATGGTGCTTGCGAAGATGACGGCGTTCGGGGCGCTGCTGCTGTCTCCCACGATGCAGCTGCCAGCGATCGGAGACACCTCGTATGGCACCTCCAGCGGCGGGTCGCTCCTGGGGCGCCTGGCTTCCCAGGGCATATCCAGTCCGATCGCCGACTACGTCCTCAGCCGGGGGGCGCGCGGCACCCGGCCGTCCTCCGCACTCTTCTACCCGAAGGCGGGATACGTGATCGCCCGTCCGAACTACTCTGCCGGCGAAGCCTGGGCCCGTGACCTCCAACTCATCGTGGACACCACGCCGCGGACCAAAGTCCACGGGCATGACGACGTGATGAGTGTCCTCCTTAACGCGGAGGGCGGTCCTCTGCTGGTCGACAGCGGCGGGCCGTATCTCTTTGGCAACGCGGCCCACGCAGCGTTCACCGGCGCGAGCGCCCATAACACCGTCGTCGACCTGGGCAGCCCGGCGGCGCATTCCCCGGCGACCGACCTCGTGGAGACCGATGACGCCCGCGCCACGGTTGTGGGCGCATCCTTCGCCGTGAGCGCCGGAGTCCAAGCCCGACGCGTCGTCGTGCTCGTGAAGCCGGACCTGCTGCTGGTGGTGGACTTCCTTCGGGCCACGGATCGCAGCCCGCACCGGTTTGGCCTCTTCTACCACCTGCCACCGGGGAGCGCGGTCGTGCGCGACCGTGCCGCCGGGACTGTGACCGCCGGTCCGGCGGCAATGGGGTACCGCGTGCTCTCCAGCTCGCCTGCCATCGCCACCGTGGTCACCGGACAGGAACACCCGCTCCTCGGCTGGGTCACGCCGGCCTACGCGAAAAAGGTGGCCGCACCCGTGCTCAGGTTCGAGCAACGAGCCGCCACCGCCTGGTACGTGACCGTCATCCACCCCGCACCGGCCGGATCGGCTCAGCTGCCTGGTGCGCGCGTGGATCCGGATGGGTCGGGAGGGCTGAGAGTGACGGTCGCGGGACGCGCCGGTGTCTCGGCGCTGCACATAACCCCCGACGGCGAGGTCGAGTTCGCCGGCTCCTAGGCAACGGCTCCCGGACGACCGAAGGACGTACCCTGACGTCGCATGCCACATACGCAGGCTCGGGTGAGCGTTGTCATCCCGACCCGGGGTCGCCCGGATCTTCTGCGGCGCGCCCTGGCCAGCGTCCAGCAGCAGACAGTGCCCTGGTGGGAAGCCATCGTGGTCGTCGACGGGCGTGATCCTATGACCGAGAGCTTCCTTGAAGAACAGACCGACCCCCGCATCCGATTCGTGGTCAACGAGCGGTCCCTCGGCGGAGCGGAAGCGCGCAACGTCGGTGTGCGCGCAGCGAAGGGCGAATGGATCGCCCTACTCGATGACGACGATGAGTGGATGCCGGACCGGATCGCTCGGCAGTTCGTGGATCTGCCCAACGACCACCACGGCATGGTGATCGGCTTCTGTCGACTCATCGTGAGAGCGCCCCACGGCGAGTACCTGTGGCCGAGGCGGCCCCCGGTGCCAGGCGAGCACATCAGTGAATACCTGTTCGCGCGCCGATCCTTGTTCGCCGGGGAGGGCGGGATCCACACCTCCACGATCATGGCGCCGCGATCACTTTTCGATAGGATCCCGTTCGATGCGGCGCTCCCCCGCTACCAGGACACCGACTGGGTCCTTCGCGCATCCGCGGCCGGGGCGACCTTCCGGTACTGCGATGCGCCACTGAGCATTTGGCACACCGAAGAGGATCGACCATCGATCGCCAAGGCTCACGCGAGGGATTGGCAGTACGCAAACGACTGGATCCGAACCCGCCGCAACCTCGTGACACCGCGCGCGTACGCCTCCTTTCTTCTGATTCGCGGCGGAGACCTCACCGCGGCCGCCCTCAGCCCGCGAGGCGCCGTGGTGATGGCGATGGAGGCCGTGCGACGCGGCCGGCCCTCTCTCATCGGCCTGCTGCTCTTTGCCGGGAAGTGGGCCATGCCGCCTGCCGCGCGTCGACGCCTGCGAGCGCGCTTCAGCCGGCAACGCCGCGCCGCCAAGAGCTAGCCGATGGCGGTATCATCCCCGCACCCCAGGAGGATCCAAGCCACGTGTCCATGCCCGCCCTGATCCCGCCGCACGGTGGCGCGCTCATCAACCGCGCTCTGGAAGGCGCGAATCGCGACCGCGCGCTATCACGCGCCGAGGGCCTGCCCTCGGTGACGCTGAACCCCGTCAGCCTCTCCGATCTCGAATTGATCGGGAATGGCGCGTTCAGCCCCCTCACCGGCTTCCTCGGCGCTGCGGACTACCACCGTGTCGTGGACGAGATGCACCTCGCCTCGGGATCGGTCTGGTCGATCCCCATCACCCTCGCGGTCACCCAGGAGCAGGCGGATCAGCTTCCGCCCCAGGGTGAGATTGCGCTTACCGACGAGCGGGGCCGGGTCGTGGCCATCCTTGAGCTGGCGGAGAAGTTCAGCCCCAATAAGGACCGGGAAGTGGAGCATGTGTTCCGCACCACTGATGTGGCTCATCCCGGCGTTGCTCGCGTATTCGAGGGCGGCGACGTGTACCTTGGTGGCGATGTCTGGGTGCTCAATGGCCCGGAGAATCCGCCGTTCGCCGAGTACCGCCGCGAGCCCGCGCAGACACGCGCCTATATCGCGGAGCGCGGATGGCGCCGCGTCGTGGGATTTCAGACCCGCAACCCAATCCATCGGGCGCACGAGTACCTGACCAAGGTGGCGCTGGAGGTCGTCGATGGTCTGCTGGTCCACCCGTTGGTCGGCGACACCAAGTCGGACGACATTCCAGCGGATGTGCGCATGCGCGCCTACGAGACGTTGCTCGCCGACTACTACCCGCGGGACCGGACGTTGCTATCGGTCTATCCGGCTGCAATGCGCTACGCAGGGCCGCGCGAGGCCATCTTCCACGCCATCGCTCGCAAGAACTACGGATGCACGCATTTCATCGTCGGCCGCGATCACGCGGGGGTGGGCAGCTACTACGGCACGTACGATGCCCAAAAGATCTTCGACGAGTTCGAGCCCGATGAGCTGGGCATCACGCCGCTCTTCTTCGAACACACCTTCTGGTGTCACGCCTGCGAGGGAATGGCAAGCTACAAGACCTGCCCACATGGCGACGATCAGCACCTGATCCTCTCCGGCACCAAGGTTCGCGAGATGCTCTCAGCCGGCGAGATGCCGCCCCAGGAGTTCAGCCGGCCGGAGGTCGCCCAGATCCTGATCGAGGCGTATCGAGAACCGGCGCGCACGAGCTGATTCGCGGCCGCGACCGCAATCCAGCCCGTACGAGGAGACCCGCGGTCAGGGAACCGGCGTGAGGCGGATCACGCGGTCGGTCGCTCCTCCGTTCGAGGTGGTCAGGTAGAGCGCGCCGCCGTGCGCAAGCACCATGGCGCGCAGCCGCCCCCAGGTTCCGTCGAAGAGGGTTTGGCGCATGATCATCGTTGCGCCACCGTTGCTGCTCGAAAAGCGGCGGACATCCATCTGCTTGAGGGTGGACACGAAGAGGTGGTTGCGCCAATCGCCCCACGCATTGCTGGCCGCGAACGCCGCTCCTGAAGTCGCCAGCGTCGAGGAGCCGGAGCTCCAGGCGGGCGCCCGGTACGCGGTCGCGGGTCCGCATGGGCCGGCATAAGCGGAGTTGCGCACTCCGGGGCCGGTGTAGCACGGCCACCCATAGTTGCCGCCGGCCTGGATTCGGTTGATCTCGTCATCGCGATCCGGACCGTGCTCGACTTCGTAGAGCGCCCCCTGCGGCGTGAAGGCCAGGCCCTGGGGGTTGCGATGTCCCATCGAGTACACAATCGTCCGGCGCGAGGCGCGAGGCGTGAGGCATGATCGGGTTGTCCGACGGGATGGTCCCGTCCGGATTGATGCGCAGCACCTTGCCGTTCAGCGCCGACGGATCCTGCGCATCACCCGGCGCACCGGCGTCGCCCATCGTCAGCCAGATCTTGCCGTCCCGGCCGAATTCCACCGCGCACCCGTTGTGGTTGGTGTTCGCATGCATGCCCCAGATCATCACGTTGCGATACACGAAGAAGAGACTCGAGCTGAGCCGATACCGCACCAGCTGGTTCAGCCACTGCCCGTTGACGTCCCGCGAGACGCAGACATAGACATAGCGGTTGGAGGAAAAGGCCGGGTCGACGGTGATCCCCATGAGGCCAGCCTCGCCCTCGGCGTGGACCCCCAAGCCGAGCACCGCGGTTCGCACGAGCACCGCTCCTGGCTCACCGTTCGCATAGATCCTGATCCGACCCGGCCGCTCGGTGACCAGCATCTTCCCGTCCGGCAGGAAGGCGAGGTCCCAGGGAATGTCGAGTCCGGTCTGGATAACCTCGGCGGTAATGGTCGGTGCGGCTGCGGCCGTCGGCGTTGGGGCCAGGACCAGCGCAACGACGGCAACGAGGGAGATCAGGCGGGCAGCGTGCCTTCGACGCATCTTCAGCTCCCGGGAAAGGATGGAGATACGCCGATTGTAGGCCGATCACCCCCGTGCCCGGCGGCGACGCCTTGACGTGGCGGGCGATGATACGGCACGAGCGCGCTGCCCGTTCAGGCTGCCCAATTAGGGGCCGCGGCAGCGCCATGGAGGTTGCCGTGACCAACTCGCCCACGCGCACGAATCTGACTGGAAATAGTGACGACGCACCGTCCGTCAGTCGACCTCGCTCGCGGCGTGCCCTCCTGGCTGGCCTGGCCGGCGGCGCCGGCGCTCTCTTCGCCAGCGCCATCGG
>JALYLE010000142.1 GCA_030774375.1 Chloroflexota bacterium
TCCGGGCGGGCCGGTCGCAGGCGCGGCGGCAGCGCTCCGGCCAGCACGCGGGCAAAGTCGGCCGGGCTCATTCGTTAACTATGCTAACAAATGTCGTCCGATGGAGCCAGTCGCTCGGTCGGTTCGCCACGGCAAATCGCGAGCAGCCGTGCTGCTCACCGGGCGCGATTGGCCTACCTCGCGCGCGCCGCCAGCAGTCCCGCTGCTCAGCCGTGTCGCAGAACACGGCGAGCGCGCTGCTTGAGCAGTGCCGCTGTTATCGGCCAGCCCAAACACGGGCCGGGGGACGCGGCGTTCAGCCGGCCAGGATCTCGCGCAGGATCGGCGGCGGTGGGCTGCCATGCGAGATGAGCGACTCGAGGAACGGGCGCCAGGAGAGCTCCCCGTCGTTGGCATCCGCGCGTCGCCGAGCCTCCTGTTCCATATCGGTCAGTTGAACAGCGCCCAGGAAGTACTCGCAGAGCTGGGTGCTCGACAGGCGCGCCCGATCCCACTTGTTCGCCGCCTCGCCGTACTCCTGGAATCCGCCGTCGACCATGAGCCGCATGGCCTCGTCCTCGTCCATCGTCCCGGTATGGATCCGGATGTCCATGAGCGCGTTCGTGATGCTGCGGAGGTAGAACTTCCAATGGGTGAGCATCAGCGCGGGGTCCTCGGACCCGTAGCCGACCTCCATCATCACCTGCGTCACGTAGACGGCCCATCCCTCCGCGAAGACGCCCGAGCCGAAGATGGCGCGCACCAGCGACGGGCATCGGTTCGACCAGGCGAGCTGGAGGTAGTGGCCCGGGACGGCCTCGTGGATGGTAAGCAGCCGCAGCATCCTGGAGTTGTCCTCGCGCAGATACGACTCCTTGCGCTCGTCGCTCCAGTCGTCGGGCATGGGGGTGATGGCGAAGAAGCTGTCGAGCCCGCGATCGAGCGGGCCGGGCGGGATGAGCATGGCGCCGCCAAAAGCACGCAGGAAGGGCGGCGTCCACACGATCTGCAACGGCTCGTCCGCCAGACCGATGAGGTCGCGCTCGCGGATGAACGCCTCGATGCGCGCGTTCTCGGCCCGGCACCAATCGAGCAGCTCCTCGGCGCGAGGGTGGTCGCCAGCGATGGCATCCAGGACGCTGCGGACGATGCTCGCTTCGTCCTCGGGAAGTGGTTCGGTCCCCATCCAGGACGGCCACAGCTCGCGGGCCAGGCGCACCATCTCGGCGCGCACCTGGTCGTAGCCCGCCGCGGCGCGCGCCTCCAGCTGGTCCGGCGTCAGCTCGGTCCGCAGCGCGTGGCGAAACTTTCGCTCGTAGAGGTCAGCGCCGAGCCGGAAATCGCCGGCGGCCCGCGGGACGAGCTCGTCCTGGAGCCACGCGATGTGCGCCTCGACCGCCTCGACCGCCTTGCCGGCTGCCGCCCGCAACTCGTCCCGCAGCGCGGCGTCGCTTGCCTCCAACTGATCAGCCTCCGACGCGGCGGTGCGCGCAAGCTCCGCGACGCCAGGCATGGTGGTGACCGCCTTTTCGGCGTGCAGGCGGCTCACCTCTCGCGCCCTCCCGGTCCCCGCCCGCTGGTCGCGCGGTGCGGTGAGGTTGGTCCGAGCCTGCTCCAGGGCCGCGGGCAAGGCGCGCAGGCGTGAGGCGGCGCTCGTCAGGCGGTCAGGGAGCGGGGCGAACTCGCGTGCGAGAAGCGCGAAAAGTCCATTGCCGAAGAGATAGACGTAAGCCATGGCGTTCCAGTGGCCCTCGTCCAGGTCGTCCTCTGCGAAGTGCAGCGCCGCCAGGCTCTCCTCCAGGATCCGTCGGTCGATGCGGTCGTCCGTCGAGAGCGTGCTCGGGTCGACGGCGGCAATGCGATCCGCGGCTACGGCCAGAAAAGCGATTCGCTCTGCGCGTCCTGCGTCACTGAGGTCAGGCCACGCACCGTCGTGACCGTGCATTCCCAGCTCGGTCGCCGTGACGGGAAAGTGGCGGTAGTAGTCGGCCAGCACTTCGTCGACGAGGGCGCGGAAGTCCATTCGGTAGTCCCTTTCTGGCGGGTCGCGCCATCGTATCGCCTGGGGGTTCACGACGCGGTATGCCGCTACGTTGCGGCCGGAATATTCGGTTGTGGATATGCAACTGCGGACGAGAGGCCGAACGGCGACATATTTCAGCCGCTCGTTGGCCTCGTTATGCGCTGCTGGGCATATTCCGGCGGCTATCGGCCCCGAATTTCCCCTCCATGCTCCGTTAGATGACCCGGGGCAATATCCGAGGGCTCCCATCCCGAGGCGTGACCGAAATATTCCTGCCCGGATATCCAATGGCGCACGAGAGGCGGAATGGCGCGGTGTTTGAGCCGCTCGTTGGCGGCAGTATGCCGTTGGGGAATATTCCGAAGCCTGTCCGGCTCCAATTGCGCCGAGTTGCCTGGGTCGCGCTCCGTTGAATAACCCGGGGCAATATCCGAGGCTGGCCAGGCGGAATTTCCGAGGCGGACGGCCGCCTCCCGGCCTAGGATCGGCGTATGACCGAGAACATCGCGGCCACCGACGCCTACGCGCGCGACTGCATTGCCACAATGACCGCCGTGGAGGCCGATGGAGCGGACGTCCTCCTGGACCGGACCGTCTTCTACCCGGGCGGTGGCGGACAGCCGGCCGATATGGGTTGGCTGCGGATCGATGAGGGGGGACCAACATGGCGCGTCGCCTCCGCCCGCAAGAGCGGAGACGATATTTGGCACATGCTCGAGCTGGAGCCCGGCCAGACGCCACCGAAAGCCGGCGACCGGGTCCACGCCGAGATCGACTGGGAGCGGCGCCATCGGCTCATGCGGACACACAGCGCCCTGCACGTCCTGTGCGGGGTCATCTGGCGCGACTACGGCGCCTCCGTCACGGGCGGCAACATGGAACCGCTCAGCGGCCGGATGGATTTCGAGTTCGAGACGATGCACGGCGAGCTGGTGGCTGAGATCGAGCGGAAGGTCAACGTGGAGGTCGAAGCGGACCGCGAGATTCGGGTGGGCTTTCTGCCGCGCGAGCAGGCCTTCGCCATCCCCGACCTGATCCGCACCAAGATCAACCTGCTGCCGCCGGGGATCGAGGTGGTGCGCACCGTCGAGATCGTGGGCCTCGACCTGCAGGCCGACGGCGGGACGCA
>JALYLE010000143.1 GCA_030774375.1 Chloroflexota bacterium
GCGAGACGGAGGAGGAGACCCAGCTGCGGATCGAGGTGGGGCGGCTGATCGGCGCGTATTCGAGGCCGCATGTTGGCATCGTGACCGTCATCTACGAGGCGAATGTGGTGGGTGGCGAGGCGCTGCCTGGCCAGGAGTCGATCGAGGTGCGCGGCTTCACGCCGGACGAGATCCCGTGGGACGACCTTGCCTTCACCACGGCGGAGAGTGCGCTGCGCGACTGGGTGGCGTCGCTTCCCGGGCGAGGCCCGCGATTCGAGCCTGAGCTCTACGTGGAGGCCGATCCCGCCGAGGGATAGCGCAATACGTCGCCGCGCAGGGGAGTCTGTGCGCCGAGGATGCCGCCATACGCCAGAGCGGCGATGCAGAACACGAGCTGACCGGTCCAGCCGGTGCCCCCGGCGCGGACGTTGGCCACCGCCAGCCACGCGAGCAGAGCGAAGATCGTGGCCGCGGCGAAGAGCGTACTGCGCACGGTGAAGTAGCGACCGAAGAAGTACGCGAATCCCATACCGATGCCGGCCGCCGCGATCTGGACAACAGCGGCTGCGAGCACCAGCCCGGCAGTTGGCGCATGGGCTCCGATGATGCTGAGCGGGCGCAACGGATCGTCGCCAATAGCGAGCGAGCCGATCATGGCGGTCGCCAGCCAGACCCAGCCGGCAGCCATGCCCGCCACCAGACCACGAAACGCCAATCGCAGGCCGTTGACTTCGGTCATCCGTACACCGCCCAGCTGGCGGCGCCGGCACTCAGCACCGTCACGCCGTCGATGCTAGGCGCGGCGCCTCGGGCCTGGCAGCGTGCTGATGGTCCGGGCCGGGGGTGTACCGCCGTCAGCTTTGTACCCCGCGCTCAGGAACAGCCCGGCGTAGCGACCGTTGGCGGCTGGGAAGGCGCGCGGACCCATCCCTGAGCGAAGGCTCCCACGTAGACGCCAATCAGGACGAGGGGTCCACCGATGAGATAGCCAGCGGTGATGGCCTCGTGATCCAGTACCGCCGAGAGCGCGACCGTCACCAGCGGCATGAGCAGCATCACGTAGCTGCTGACCGAGGCCGACCAGCGCGCGATGACGTACAGGAAGAGCGAGAAGACGCCAACGGAGCCGATGACCGCCAGGTACCCGATGGCGACCCACGTCTCCCCTCGTGTCGGTGCCACCATCGGTTCACCGGTGAGCAGGGTGAGGCCAAGCAGAACGACGGCTCCGGTGGCCATCGCCACCGCGTTGGTGGCGACCGGATGGGATCTCGGGAAGTGCTTGACCACGACGTTCGACTCGGCCATGCAGGCTGCGGCGGCGACAACGGCGAGCGCCGAAACGATGGGCACCGCGGTCCCAACGCGATCCCCAAACACGATGGCGATGCCGGCGATGGCAATCAGCGCGCCGACAAGGCCCAGCCATCGGAAGCGCTCCTGGCCCTGGGCGATGGCCAGGAAGAGCGTCAGCAGCGGGACCAGCGCCAGGATGATCTGGCCCAGACCCGCCGGCGTCTCCACCAGTCCCCAGTAGATGAGGCCGAAGGCGCCGGCGAACGCGAAGAGGCCGTAGAGGACGCTGCCCAAGAGTGCGCGACCACGCGGCAGCGCGAGCCTCGCGACCACGACGACTCCCAGCAGGATCGCAGCGGCCAAGCCGAAACGGATCGTGGCGCCCCAGAAGGGTGCGAGCTCACGATCGCTGAGACGCACCGAGACGCCGTTTCCTCCGCCGAAGAGAACGACTGCGGCGAAGGCCGCGATCGTGGTCCGATCGGATGCGTAGCGGATAGCTGTCAGGTCTTCAGGGCTCCAGCGGTTCGGTCATCCGGGAGTCTACGTGGGCGCCTCGCCGCACATACAGCGCTACTCAAACTTGCACCGGCAGACCGTTAGAGAGCCCCACCACCGCGCGGCGGCGCGCACGGCTCCCACGCGCGCCTTGTCCTGAGCACGCCTGAGCCTGATTCTCGCCGAGTGCCGAGGGTTTGTGACCCAGCGCTCTCGCTAACGGTCCGTGGGTGCACAGGTGAGGGCCGATGGTGCGATTCCGCTCGCTACGGTCCGTGGGTGCATAGGTGAGGGCGGATGACCGATTCCGCTCGCTAACGGTCCCTGGATGCAAATTTGAGACGGGAGCCGCCCTCAGGCGTATCGGCGGAAGACCGCGACCGCGTTCTGGCCGCCGAACCCGAAGCCATTGGCCATCGCGACGCCGACCGGCATCTGGCGCGCGACGTTCGGCACGTAGTCGAGGTCGCATTCGGGGTCCGGGGTCTCGTAGTTGATCGTCGGTGGCACCACGCCGTCGCGGATGGCGAGGACGGCGGCGAGGGCAGAGATGGCGCCCGCGGCGCCGAGCGTGTGCCCGACCATGCTCTTGTTGCTGCTCACCGCCAGCCGCGACGCATGGTCGCCGAAGGCGGCGCGGATCGCCTTGGTCTCGGTGGCGTCGTTGAGCGGCGTGCTCGTCCCGTGAGCGACGACGTAGTCGACCTCATCGGCACCGATCCCGGCATCGCGCAGTGCTCGGACCATGGCCAGTGTGGCGCCGTAGCCGGAAGGGTCCGGCGCGCTGATGTGGAAGGCGTCGCCGGTGAGCGCACCACCCGCGACCTCCGCCAGCACGGTGGCCCCACGCTGCGACGCACCCGCATCGGACTCGATGACCAGGACCGCCGCCCCCTCGCCGAACACGAAACCGTCGCGGTTGGCGTCGAACGGGCGCGACGCCCTTTCCGGCTCGTCGTTGCGCTTGGATAGCGCGCCCATGTTGGCCAGCGCGGCGAAGGCGACCGGCAGGATTGCACTCTCGGTTCCACCGGCAATCACGACGTCGGCGTCCCCTCGCTCGATCAGCCGTTGCGCCTCGACGAACGCCTGGACACCGGAGGCGCATGCCGCGACCGAGGTGATCACCGGACCGCGCAGCTTGTTCTGGATGCTGATCTGGCACGCGGCCATGGAGGGGGAGAGCATCGGCACCATGAACGGACTGACCCGCTTGCCGCCCTGCTCCAGGA
>JALYLE010000144.1 GCA_030774375.1 Chloroflexota bacterium
GACCGGTGCCGCACCGATGCTCGCGCAAACAAGGACACCGCGAACCCGTCCTCGACCAAGGATGGGCGCCGCCAGGATCGAGCGGAGGCCAAGGAGGCCGATCCCGTCCTGCTCGCCGGCGTCCCGCGGCGGCGCCGGGAGGGGGCCGCTCAGCACCGTGGTCGCGGTTGCCGCCGCTCGACCGATAACACCCTCGCCCATGCGCAGGGGCCGTGCCGCTGCCAGCTCGCGCAGCTGCTCGGCGAGCGCGGGGTCACGGGCCACCGCGTCCGCAAGCTCAAGCCGCTCCCCCGTATCGTCGACCAGCCACAGGGCCGCAAGGTCACCGATCACCTCACCAGCCGCCCGCACAACGGCCGCGACGGTCGCCGGACGATCCAGGGTGGATCCGAACTCGCGTGCCAGCTGAGAGAGGAGGGCGTCCTCCCGCGCTGTGGCGCGCTCTCGATCCTCCTCGGCGATCTGGGCTTCGAGTCCCGCGACTTCGACAGCGCGCCCGATCACGAATCGCGCAAAGAGGCCGGCCGCCAGGCCAATGCCGAGCAGGTAGGCGACGCGCACTGGCAAGAGCTCCTGCACCTCGCGCGGCGCGGGAGCCACGACGAGGATGACCGTGGCGTACAGCCCCGAGCAGACGAACGCGGCCCACAGCGATGCGCCAAGGCCAAAGCGAAAGGCCGCCGTCAGGATGACGAGCCCGTACAGGAGGTACGTGTCGCTCGCTTCCCGCACACCGTAGACCGCGATGGTGACCACCACCATGTCGAGCGCGGTGGCGACGATCCCCACCTCGCGCGCCGGGAAGCGGGAGATGAGGGCGAAGATCGCCACGTTGTAGACGAAGACCGCAGCCAGCAACGCGTAGAGAAGCGGGCGAAGCTCAACCCCCGCGCCGAAGGCAAAGAGCAAAGCCGCGGCGAACGCGGTGAGCACGAATCGGACCGCCACCAGCTGGCGCTCCTGGGCGCGCAGTTGGCGCTCCAGGTGCCGGTCGAGTTCATCCATGGGCAGCGAGTCCGTCACCGGGGCAGGAAAGCGCGCCGACTATAGCATCGGCCGCCGCTCGCCAAGCCCATATGATCATCGGCGCATGGCCACCCCGACCGTCCTCTGGCATCCGCCGCGCGATGCCCAGCAGCGGACGCGCATCGGTCGTTACCTGGACTGGCTGGAGGAGCGACGCGGTCTCCGCTTCGCCGACTACGACGCCCTGTGGCGCTGGTCGATCGATGACCTTGCCGGCTTCTGGACGTCGATCTGGGAGCACTTCGAGGTCATTTCGCACGAACCCCCAGGGCAGCCGCTGACCGACGCCCGCATGCCCGGCGCGCGGTGGTTCCCCGGCGCGACGCTCAACTACGCCGAACATGCGCTCCGCCTTCCGGGCCGGCCGTCGAGCGACGTCGTGGTGATCGCGCGCTCAGACACGCGCGAGGAGACGAGGCTCAGCGCAGCCGAGCTCCGCGACGCGGTGGCACGGGCGCGGGCCGGCCTCCTCCGCCTCGGAGTGGGCCGCGGCGACCGGGTAGCCGCCTACCTCCCGAACGTGCCCGAGGCGGCGATCGCGCTGCTGGCGGTCGCGAGCATCGGCGCCATCTGGTCCTCGTGCGCTCCCGAGTTCGGCACCCGCAGCGTCATCGACCGCTTCAGCCAGATCGAGCCGGCGGTGCTGCTGACGGTCGACGGCTATCGGTATGGCTCGCGTGATGTCGAAAGGACCGATGAGGTGGCTGCCATTCGCGCCTCGCTCCCCTCGCTGCGCGCCACGGTCGCGCTGCCCTACCTGCATCCTGACGAGCGACGCATTCCCGACGCGCTGACCTGGGAAGAGCTGACTGCCGAGGCAGGAGCGCTGGACTTTGCGGCCGTCCCCTTCGACCACCCGCTCTACATCCTGTACAGCTCCGGAACGACCGGCCTCCCCAAGCCGATCGTGCACGGTCATGGCGGGATCCTGCTCGAGCACCTGAAGATTCACGCTCTCCATCACGACCTTGGACCGGCGGACCGATTCTTCTGGTTCACGACCACCGGCTGGATGATGTGGAATTACCTGGTCTCCGGCCTGCTCGTGGGCAGCAGCATCGTCCTGTACGACGGCAGTCCGGCAGAGCCTGATCTGCTCCACCTGTGGCGCATGGCAGCCGAGGTTGGAATCACCTGCTTCGGGACGAGCGCACCATTCCTGATGGCTTGCCGCAAGCGGGGCCTGGAGCCTGGGCGGGACCTGGACCTGTCGGCTCTCCGCAGCATTGGGTCGACCGGGGCGCCACTGCCGGCCGAGGGGTTCCACTACGTGTATGAGGCAATCGGCTCCGATCTCCTGCTCGCCAGCGTGAGCGGCGGAACCGATGTCTGCACGGCCTTCGTGGGTGCCAGCCCGCTGGTCCCGGTGTGGGAGGGAGAGATCAGCTGCCGTCACCTCGGCTGCCGGGTCGAGGCCTTCTCGCCCGACGGTCGCTCGATCGTCGGCGAGCAGGGAGAGCTTGTGCTCACGGCTCCCATGCCCTCGATGCCGGTGGCCTTCTGGAACGATCCCGATGGCAGCCGATACCACGACGCCTACTTCAGCGTCTTTCCCGGCGTCTGGCGCCACGGCGATTGGATCACAATCACCGAGCGAGGCAGCTGCGTCATCAGCGGACGCTCGGATGCCACGCTGAATCGCGGTGGGGTACGCATCGGGACGGCCGAGTTCTACGCCCTCGTCGAGGCAATCCCGGAGGTGGCCGACTCGCTCGCCATCCACCTCGACGAGTCGGACCGTCTGCTCTTGTTTCTGGCTCTCCGCGAAGGATCCAAGCTCACCGATGAGCTCCGCGCGCGGATCGGTTCCGAGCTGCGCAC
>JALYLE010000145.1 GCA_030774375.1 Chloroflexota bacterium
GCCCTGGTTCGGAATGGCCACGTACGGGAACGCGGTCATGAAGGGCATGTCGTTGACGTTGACCCCATCGCCGACCAGGTTGTTCGGCGTGTGGTTCGGGGTCAGGCTTCCGAAGATGCTGTTGACGAACGAGCCGTAGCCGTCAGCGATCGCACGCAGCTCGATGTCGGTGACATCGTCGGTGAGCCGGCGGCCGTTCGGGAAACCGGCGAGGTCGCTGCCCAGCACGCCCAGGCGATTGCAGTGGCCCGTGACGTCACTGGGGTCGTCCGCCGTGCACGGGGGGATCGCCACGTTCAGTCGGAGCTCGTCCGCTTTGGTGGTGCCCGTGAACGTCAGGTTGTGCCCGCCGGGAAGCGGCAATCCCGTGAGAAGGATGGCCACCAGATCCTGGCGGTTCGTGGTCCGGGTGTCGGGGATGGACGGGTAAAGGAAGTTGACCAGTCCCGCCAGCTCAGGTTTCACGTAGTACTGCGCGAACTGGCTGTCATTCTTGGGCTGCGAGGCGTTCCAGTAGTCCTTGTGACCGACTGGAATGATCACCTCATTGATCAGCGGGTTGCCCAGGCGGCTGACCTGCTGCCAGGCTCCCGAATTGCTCACGGTTCCGTTCGCGTTCAGGACGCGTGTCGTCTGCCGGCTGGAGCTCGCCCAGATACCGATAACGGCATGCGGGTCGTCCGAAGAGGTTGGCACCAGGCCGTTGCTGGTCAGCTGGCCGATCGGTACCTGGATCGCGATCGAGTGGGTGTTGAATCCGCCCACGCCATCCACGCCGGGCTGTGTCGACAGCGGAAGGACGTGTGCGGCGTTGAATGGACGCAGTCCGCCCAGGTCGAAGATCGACCCAAGGTCGACGAAGAACGGGTCATCGCGAGGTCCGGCGAAGACCTTGACGCCCTGCTTGACTTCAAACACTGCGGTGGCGGCCAGGTCACCGTAGTGGGGCGTCGAACGCGGGCCGATGTTGGCAGGCGGCACGCGAAGCGTCTGGCCGCTCTTGTTGAGCAGCATGCTCGTGTTCGCACGGACCTTGGTGACGGTGTAGGTCTGGCGGTAGTTGAAGGTCGCAGCGGTGAGCGAGGTGATCGGTCCGGTGTTGTAGAGGAAGGTATTCGGGTTCTGGATCGAGGTCGAGAACTTGAACCGGTAGGTGACATCGGCCACCCCGTCGCCGTTGTTGTCGATCTTGATCTCGTATCGAACGTTCGGGTCGAAGTTCGAAAAGTTCGGCCCGCCCGCCGGCTCCTCGAGGGGAATGTAGTTGGCGACGATCGTCACCGCGTCCGGCCGGTCGGGGCTCACGAACGCATAGAGGTCCGTGTTGTCGGCCGCCGGGTCCTGCGAGATGAGCGGGGCCTCGCGGTGGCTGGATGCCAGGGCAGACGAAGGGATGGCGATCAGCGCCAGGGCGACGAATGCGATCACTGTCCTGATCGGCTTGGATCGTGTGCGTTTCATTGGTTCACTCGTGCTACGGATTGCTCGGGGTTCCCCCGCGTGTGTGCGGCGCTGGATGCTCGTGGGCGCAGTGATCCCTCCTTCCCAAGGCACTGGTGAGCCTTCGCGCGGCATTCAGGGGCCGTCCCGGGATGGCAAATTCGCGTCAGGCTGGTGCTAGTACGCGAACCCCGGCCGGATGCATCAGCGGAGGGGTCAGGTTCGGCATGATGGGGATTGGTGCAGTCGCGCCGCGAGGAGCGAGCCCGGCGGGTACGGCGCGGGACTCACGGAGTCACGATTCGTGCGGGGGCGGCACCACGGCGGGTGTGTAGAGCAGCGCCGGGTGTCGGTCAGCGCCTCGTCGAGCTCAGCGCGTCGCGCGGGTCAGCGCCTCGTCTAGCTCAGCGCGTCGCATGGGGTCAGCGCGTCGCGCGGGTCAGCGGCTGACGTCGACCCCGTGCCAGAACGCGAGATAGCCCTCGACGTGCTTTGCGGCGGGCAAGGTGTCTGGGTAGTACCAGGCGGCGTCGCGGTTCACGTCGTCGCCGACCACCACGTCGTAGTAGCTGGCAGTCCCCTTCCAGCCGCAGATGGTGTGGGTCTCGGCAGGACGCAGGTGCTCCGCCTTCACTGACTCCGGCGGGAAGTACACGTTCCCCTCGACGATCTCGACGACCTCGTCGCTCGCCTCAGCGAGCACGGCGCCGTTCCATGTCGCTCGCGGCATGAGGAATCCGCTCCATTGGGCTTGATTGCGCAAGCAAGTATGCCGTATCGCCGACGTTGCGGATAGTCACCGCGAACGACCTATCATGCGGACGATGGACCTCGGGATCCGCGGCAAGGCCGCCATCGTAGGCGGCGCCTCCTCGGGGATCGGCGCGGCCATCGCTGAACGGCTCGCGGCAGAGGGGTGCTCCCTCCTGATCTGGTCCCGCGAGCAGGCACACCTGGCTCCCATCGCGACCCGGCTCCACGAGCGCTACGCCGTGGACGTGACGATCGCCGCGGTCGACGCAGCGGATTCCCACGCTCCAGAGGTGCTCGCGCAGGCAGTGGCCAACTCGCTGGGAAGCGCCGATATCTGCGTCCTGAACGCTGGCGGGCCGTCACCGGTCGATCCCCTCGCCACCGACGCCGCCGGATGGCTGGCCGCCTTCCAGTCGCTGGCCATCACCCCGATCCTGCTCGCGAGCCGCCTGATCGAACCGATGCGTGAGCGGCGATGGGGCCGGATCGTGGCGTGCCTCTCGTGGTCGGTGAAGGAACCAATTCGGGAGCTCGTCTACTCGACCGCTGGGCGCTCGGCGCTGACCGCCTGGATGAAGACCATCGCGCCCGTCGTTGCCGCCGACGGCGTTACCGTCAACGGGATCCTCACCGGCCCGACCGCCACGTCCAGGGTCGAGGCGCTCGACCGCGACCGTGCCGAGCGCGAGGCACGGGACCTCGACGATGTCCGAGCGGAGCGGATCAGCTCCATCCCCGCGGGGAGGCTCGGCGAGCCCGCGGAGATCGCGTCGCTGGCAGCCTACCTGTGCGGGGAGCAGGCGGGCTTCCAGACGGGAACGCTCACCCTGGTCGACGGGGGCCTCGTCCGAGCGCTGTGATCCCCGCGCGCTTACCTGGGAACTCGTTCTTCTTCTTCAAGGATCCGGACGGCAACAACTGGGCGGTGCAGGAAAAGCCGATGGCCTGAACGCCAAGAAAAAGCCGCCAAGCGCGGGGTGTAACGCGCGTGGCGGCCAGGATGGCGGGGCAGGGAGCACGTCACCACCCGCCAGATCAATCGGAGCCGGTTACGCGGTCACCGCCTCCTTCTCCGGCTCGGCCGCGTCGGACCCAGCCGCGGACGCCTGCGGCTCGTAGACCACATCGGTCAATTCGCCGGCGAGATACGCGTCGTACGCCGCCATGTCGAAGTGGCCGTGGCCGGAGAGGTTGAAGAGGATCACCTTCTCCTCGCCCGACTCCTTGGCCCGCAGTGCCTCGTCGATCGCCGCCTTGATGGCGTGGCTCGATTCCGGCGCGGGGATGATCCCCTCGGTCCGGATGAACCGCATCGCCGCCTCGAAGCATTCGTTCTGCTTATAGGCGACGGCCTCGATGAAGCCCTGGTCGTAGAGGTGGCTCACCATCGGTGCCATGCCGTGGTAGCGCAGGCCACCGGCGTGGATCGGCGCCGGCTTGAAGGTGTTGCCCAGGGTATGCATCTTCAGAAGCGGCGTCGTGCCCGCCGTATCGCCGAAGTCATACCGATACTCCCCCTTCGTCAGCGAGGGACAGCTCGCTGGCTCCACCGCCACAAACCGGGTCGAGGAGAGGCCCGCCAGCTTCGCGCGTAGGAACGGGAACGCGATGCCGGAGAAGTTCGAGCCCCCGCCCGCGCAACCGATAACGACGTCCGGGCCCTCGCCCGCCAGCTCCATCTGGCGCATCGCCTCCTGGCCCACCACCGTCTGGTGGAGCAGGACGTGGTTGAGGACGCTGCCCAGTGAGTACTTCGTGTCGTCGTGGGTGGCGGCGACCTCGACTGCCTCGCTGATAGCGATCCCCAGGGAGCCTGTCGATTCGGGGTCCTCGGCCAGGATGGCGCGACCGGCATTCGTCTGGTTCGATGGGGACGGCACAACGGAGGCCCCAAAGGCCTGGATCATGGATCGCCGGTAGGGCTTCTGGAGGAAGCTGATCTTCACCATGAAGACCTGGAGCTCCAGGCCAAATTGGGCCGCGGCGAAGGCCAGTGCGCTTCCCCACTGCCCGGCGCCGGTCTCGGTGGCGAGCTTGCGGACTCCCTCCTGGCGGTTATAGAAGGCCTGGGCGATGGCCGTGTTCGGCTTGTGACTACCGGCCGGCGAGACGCCCTCGTACTTGTAGTAGATGTGGGCGGGCGTATCGAGGGCGCGCTCCAGGCTCAACGCCCGATAGAGCGGCGACGGACGATACATGCGATAGACGTCGCGCACCGGCTCGGGGATCTCGATGAACCGCTCCTGGCTGACCTCCTGGAGGATGAGCTCCATGGGGAAGAGGGGCGTGAAGGCATCGGGTCCTACCGGCTCTTTGGTCGCGGGATGGATCGCCGGCGGGAGTGGGGTCGGCAGGTCCGCCGCGATGTTATAGAAGTGCGTCGGGAGCTCACTCTCGGGGAGCACGTACCGGCGCTGCGTGCTGGATGGGGACATTGGTGGAAACCTCCTGAGAACAACACAACCCCTCGTCATGAAAGGACGAGGGGGTCGTCTCGTGGTGCCACCTTTGTTCCCCGGTGTTCTCACTCCGGGCTCGTTTTCGGCCGCCGTCCGCGCAGCGCGTGTGCGCCATGCCTTCGAGGGCCTCGGCTTCGCTATCGGTGCCTCTCCGCCGGAGGCTACTTGCGAAACCGATGTCTCGCGTTCGCCGCCGGAGCTCACGGGTCCATTCGCCGGTCGCGCCGCCGCCGGGGTTCCACTGCTCCCGGCTCCCTGGGGGCTCGCCAGACCGGGTACTCGTCCCGATCGTCGCCGTATTCACCTGTGGTTGGGACGGTACGCGTGCTCATTGCGGGATGTCAAGCCTGCGCTTGGCCGGTCTCGCGACCCTTCTTGTCAGATGGCAACACCATTCGCGTTACGTGCCCGACAGGTCCGTTTTCTCGCCAAATGCCGTCGTCGTTCGCGTTAGGCGCCCTGCCGCGCCGTTTTCTCGCCAAATGGCGCCGTGGTTCGCGTTAGGCGCCCTGCCGCGGCGATAAGGCATCGGTTGACGCACGATCCACGCTCGCAGATTCCGCGGATTCGGCTCCGGAGGCGAGGCGATGTCGCCTAACGCTAATGGGGCCGACATCTGGCGAGTACTGGCGGGTCCGGCGTCGCTCATCGCCGGACGCCGTAGCGGGCAACGGCTCGCTGCCGATGAAGCGCGGCGAGAGCCGCCGCCGTCACGGCGAAGTCGGCAGACGACGCCAGGGCGCTGATCTTCTCGAGCCGTGCGCGGAGGATCGCGACGCAATCGGCGAACGAGCTCGGTCCGGCAGAGTAGGCCGAGCCATCGAGGAAGTCGCGCCACAGCTCGAGGTCGATCCAATGGCCGTCCGGACCGGCAACCTCCATCGACCACGCGCCGCGATCGCTGACGAGCCGGACCCGGAGTGGCTGCCGCGCAAGGTCGACCATCCGGACGGCCGCCTCTTCGTGCAGCCTGGGTTCATTGACGGCGACGAACCCACGAGCGAGGAGCCACCCCTGCATTTGTCGGGCGAGGACGTCATCGGATGGCATTGCGCGGACAGCCTACCGTCGGCGGCTCACGAAATCGGGCCGAACGACTGCGGCGGCGCGTTCACCCTGCGCGGCCGACGGGGCGGCCGCACACCGGGAAAGCCACCGTCCCGCCGGAAGACCGCGAGCGATCGGCCT
>JALYLE010000146.1 GCA_030774375.1 Chloroflexota bacterium
GCGAACCGACCGAGCGACTGGCTCCATCGGACGACATTTGTTAGCATAGTTAACGAATGAGCCCGGCCGACTTTGCCCGCGTGCTGGCCGGAGCGCTGCCGCCGCGCCTGCGACCGGCCCGCCCGGACACCATCACCGAACCGATTCTCGACGCGACGCGCGATACACCCCCGCCTCCCCCCGTGGATGGTGAGCCCAGCTCGCTGCGCCGTGCATTCGCTGCGCTCCGCTACCGGAACTACCGCCTCTACTGGTACGGCCAGGTCGTCAGCCTGATCGGGACGTGGATGCAGTCGGTCAGCCAGCCGTGGCTCGTCCTCGAACTGGGCGGCACCCCGCTCCAACTCGGCCTGGTGCTCGCCCTCCAGTTCCTGCCGTCAATGTTCCTGGCGCCGTTCGGTGGCGTCCTCGCCGACCGCATCGACAAGCGCAAGACGCTGATGGCGACGCAGTCGACGGCGCTCCTCCAGGCGTCGGTCCTGTTCCTGCTGACCTTCACCGGCGTGGTGCAGATCTGGCATGTCTTCGTGCTGGCCACGGTCCTCGGGCTGGTCAACGCCGTGGACATGCCGGTCCGCCAATCCTTCGCGGCCGAGCTCGTTCCGCGCGACGACCTGGTGAACGCAATCTCGCTCAACTCCGCGAGCTTCAACCTGGCCCGCGTCATCGGTCCGGCCGTCGCCGGCGTGACGCTGGCCCTGTTTGGCGCAGCCTTCAACTTCGGGTTGAACGCGGTGAGCTACCTCGCCGTTCTTCTGGGGCTGTACCTGATGACGCCGTCGCGCCTGTATCGGATGGCGCGGGCTGACCGCGCTCCGTTCCTCCACGCTTTGGCCGAGGGGATCCGATACGCGTGGCGCACACCGACAGTGCTATGGCCACTCGTCCTGCTGGGCGGGGTGAGCACCTTTGGCTTCAACTTCCAGACCCTCATTCCGCTTTTCGCGAAGTACACGCTGGAGATGGGGGCGAATGGCTACGGTGCTCTCTTCGCGGTGATGGGCGTCGGGAGCCTCGCGGGCTCGATGTCCCTGGCGTTCGCCGGCAAGCAGCGCCCGCTACTGCCCATGATCCTGGGCGGGAGCGCCGCGTTCGTGGTCTTCGAGTTCCTTCTGGGTCTCTCGCGGTCAGCGTTGCCGGCGTACGCGCTGATCCTGGTCGTCGGCTTCTCGTCGATGCTCTTCGTCAACACCGTCAACGTGACCGTCCAGTACGGCGTGCCACACGAGCTGCGTGGGCGCGTGATGGCGCTCTACGTCACCGTCTTCGCGGGGTCCAGTCCGATCGGTGGACTGTTCGCCGGCGGTGTCGCCGAGTTGTGGGGGGCGCCAGCAGGCTTCCTGGTGGGCGCCGCCATCTCGGCGGCGATCATCCTGCTGGTCGCGTGGCAGCTGCTCGTGCGAGGCCGCGACCAGGCGGGAGTCCCGATGCGGATGGCCGCCTAGGCTTGCGCTCCCGCCACGCGCGGACTCGCGACGCGAGGACCGGCGGTCGACGGGCCGGCAACGCGCTGGCCGGGCTCATGCTGGCCGGGCTCACGCTGGCCAGAGGAATTTGTCCCTCGCCCCGGGAAGAGGACCTGGAGCTCCTGGAGTGCCTTGGCCAGCGCGGCGCGGCGTGCATCGGGCAACGGCGCCAGCAGCTCTCCGGCCGCATCGAGCAGCTCCTGGCGCATCGCGCGCACTCGGCGCCGTCCCCGCTGCGTCAGCGCCAGGCGGACCGTCCGCCGGTCGCGTGGATCGTTGCGCCGCTCGACGAGCCCGGCGTCGGCGAGCGCGGACGCAATGCGGGTCACCACCGGGGCGCTGACCATCAGGCCGCGGGCGATCTCGGCCTGCGCCGTCGGCCCGTCACGGTCGATGATGCGGAGCACGTTGTATTGCGAATAGGTGAGCTCAGCCCACGCCGGGCGTTTGCGCGCATGAGCCAGCAGATGACGCATTACGGGCGGAATGGTCGCGACCAGCGATGCCTCGAGATCATCGAGCGCACCGGTCTGCGGCACTGACGATCGAGAGGGGCGCGTGGATAGGGACATCGGCCCGGATCGTAGCACCAAGCGGCCCCGCATCACCCAGCCGGCCGTGGTGCTCGGTCTCCTGGCCCTGTCACACGCCGTCGTGCATGCCACATCCGCGCTCTTGCCCCTCATCTATCCATACGTCATCGTCCAGTTCTCGCTCACGCCCGGAGACATCGGCCTTTTCATCGCCATCACCACCGCGGTTGGTGGCGCGATGCAGATCTCCTACGGCCTGCTGACCCGATACATCCCGCGCCGCCTCCTCCTCGGCGTCGGCCACATGATCTTCGGCGCCTGCCTGATCCTGGCCGGGCTGGCCCAGAGCTTCTGGCAGCTGCTCGCCGGGGTGAGCGCGGCACGCATTGGTAGCAGCCCGCAGCATCCTGTGGGGAACGCGCTGCTCTCGGACATCTTTCCCGCGGAGCGCCGAGGGTTCGCAATTAGCGCCCATATCAGCGGCGGCAACGTGGGGACGTTGGCGGTGCCGTTCGTGGGATTGGCTCTGATCCACGCCGTTGGCTGGCAGACGACCCTTGCCCTGTTTGGCGTCCCGGCACTGGTGGTCGGGGGCCTCATCGCGTTCACCGTGCGTGAGGACCATGGCGCCTATCAGCGCGCTGCGCAGGCGTCGGGTTCGTTCCGTGATCATCTCCGCGCGGTCTTCGCCCGGGGCGACCTGCGCGCCATCCTGGCGGCGTCTCTGGTTGCCGCCGGTGGACGAGGCCTCGACATCGTCGCACCCTTCATGCTGCTCTACCTGCGCGGGCCACTGGGCTTCAGCGAAGAGACGACGGCGCTGCTCTACGCATTGCTGCTGGTGGGAGCGGTCGTCGGCCCCCTACTGGCGGGATGGCTCTCAGACCGATACGGCCGCCGCCCCATCCTCATCGGCTACTACGGCCTCTGCGCAGTCGGCATCCTGGCCTTTCTGGCGGCTGGCTCAAACCTCGCCCTGCTGGTGCCGTTGCTCCTCCCGTTTGGAACGGCCGTGTTCAGCGAGTCTCCCGTCCTCCAGGCGTTCCTCGCTGACCGAGCGATCGGCCCGCTGCGCGACGTCGCCTTCGCCGTCTATTTCACTGCCGCGTTCGGTGTCGGCGCTGCGTGGGCGTGGATCATCGGCCAGGTCGTCCAGCACGTGAGCTACCCGGCCGCTTTCGGCGTCATGGCCGCTTCGTACCTGGGTGCCGCTGCCCTGGTTTCGTTGGTGCGAGGCCCTCCGC
>JALYLE010000147.1 GCA_030774375.1 Chloroflexota bacterium
ACGCAGTCGCCGCAGAACGGCTGGCTGACGCTGGCAATGACGCCGGTCTCACCCATACCGTCGGCATACCGATAGCGCCTGGCCACCTCGCCCCGTTCCCGGGGAGCGATAGGCTCCAGGGGAAACTCGGCCGAAATGGTCGCGAGGATCTCGGACGCCGGCACCACATCGTCGAGCCGCCAGCCATTCGTGCTGCCCACGTCCATGTACTCGATGAAGCGGAGGACCCGCCCCGTCCCCCGAAAGAATCGGGCCATTGCGAGGACGGCTTCTTCGTTCCAGCCTCGCTTCACGACCATGTTGATCTTCACGGGCCCGAGCCCGGCGGCCTCGGCCGCGAGGATCCCGTCGAGGACACGCGCCACCGGGAAGCGGGCGTCATTCATGCGGGTGAAGGTTGGGTCATCGAGGGCGTCGAGGCTGACGGTGACCCGATGCAGGCCAGCCGCCGCAAGCGCCTGCGCCTTGTCGGCCAGGAGCGAGCCGTTGGTGGTCAGGCTCAGGTCCTCGATGCCAGGGATCGGGCTCAGCATGCCGACCAGCCGGTCGAGGTCGCGACGGATGAGCGGCTCGCCACCGGTGAGACGCACCTTGCGCACGCCCAGGGTCACGAAGGCTCGCACCAGCCGCGTGATCTCCTCGAAGCTCAGGATCTCGTCGCGTGGCAGGAAGGCGTGATCGGGCCCGAACGCGTCACGCGGCATGCAGTAGACGCACCGGAAGTTGCAGCGGTCCGTGACGGAGATGCGCAGGTCACGCAGCGGGCGCTGGAGCGCGTCGACCGGAGGAGGCACAGTCACCGCACGCATGAGGCTGGCATCGTGCCACCGATTCGTGACGCCCGCACAACGGCAGCGAGGGCGAGGGCGCGGCCCTTGATCAGATCGGCCACGCCGCTTGGGCGCCTTGGATCAGGTCACCCCACGCAGGGCGGGATGGTGCCGCAGCCGCAGGAATACCGGGATGGAGGCAAGCTCGATCACCACGGAGAAGATGACGAGTGCCGGGATGGAAAAGTCGTACAGGATCCCCATCAGGGCGCTGCCCGCGAACCACGCGATGCCGAACGCCAGGTTGAAGAGGCCGTAGGACGACGCCACCCGCGACTCGGGAACGAGCTGCGCAACGGTTGCCTGCATGATCGATTCGTGAACCCCGAGTCCAACGCCCCACAGGATCGTGCCGGCGAAGGCCGCGAGGCCGCCGCCCAGGAAGGCGAGGGGAGAGAAGAAGGCGGTCGCTGCCGTGAGCGGCACCAGTACCACGATCCCACGCCGGTCAAAGAGCCGCCCGAAGAGGAGTGAGCCGAGGCCGCTGGTGCCCATGGCGGCGGCGTAGAAGATTGGAATCAGCGCGCTGCTGACCGTGCCGGCGCTCTGGAAATGGAAGGCCATCAGCGAGAAATCCGCGAAGCCGGCGGCCACGAGGGCAGCTCCGCTGATGTACACCCAGAACGCCTGCGGCAGCCCTTCGGTCCGGGCGTCGACCTTCCGGGCCGAGGCACCGGCCGGGGTCGGGTACGTGAACCGGGTGATTGCCAGGGTGCCGAGCGTGATGACGGCCGGGATCGCCAGGATCCCGAACGCCAAGGGGTAGTCGCCGCGGAGGGCCAGCACCCCGGCCGCCAGCAATGGACCGACCAGGGCGCCGATCTGGTCGAGTGCCTCGTGGAGGCCAAAGGCCCACCCTCGTCCGATCTCCTTGCTGGCCACCGCCAGCATCGCGTCGCGCGGGGGGTTGCGCATCGCCTTGCCCACCCGCTCCAGAACGATGAGCACCGCAGCGGCCTCCCACGAGCCGACGAGGGCCAGAGCCGGCACCGCGGCCATCTGGACGGCGTAGCCCGCGATGGTGATCGGCCAGTAGGCCCGAGTGGCGTCGGCCAGCCTGCCGGAGACCAGGCGCAGCGAGTAGCCCAGCAGCTCGCCACCGCCTGCGACGAAGCCGACCGCCGTGGCACTAGCGCCGAGCAGCGCCAAATATGGCCCGGTGATGCTGCGGCCCCCTTCGTAGACCACGTCGGCGAAGAGGCTGACGACGCCGAAGAGGACGACCATGCGCAGCGCCGCCCGGTTTCGCGCGGCGCGCCCCGCATTCGCGCCTGACTGATCGGTCACGGCGCGCTATCCGGCAGAGGCGAGTTCGCGTGAGGCCTGCATGCAGACGGCGCCGAAGACCCGCGCGACGGTGGGGAAGGCGTGGATCGTGTCGGCCAGCACGTCGATCGAGATCTTGGTCTTCACCGCCAGCACCGCCTCGTGGATCGCCTCGCTGACAGCTGGTCCGGCCATGAAGGCGCCGACAAGGACCCGCCTCCCGCGATCCACGACGATCGTGACGTGGCCGGAAGCCTCTGCTACGTACCCCTTGGCACTCGCCCCGATGTCGCCCGTGAACTCCGTGGCGTCGATCCCGCGCTCGGCAGCCTGATCCACCATCAGGCCCACCGAGGCCGTCTCGGGATCGGTATAGGTCGCACGCGGAATCGTGGACATGTCCGGCGTGACGTCGTTGCCCAGGACGAGCATCGCCGCCGCCTCGCCCTGATAGTGAGCGGTGTGGGTATGGAGCTCGGGTCCTGCCACGTCGCCGACCACGTACACGTTGGGGGCGATGCGCAGATGGTCATCCGAAGCCACACGACCATCCTTGGGCTCCACGCCGATTGCCGTCAGGTTCAGATCGTCGAGCGGGATGTCGCGGCCGATGGTGAGCAGGATCGCCTCCCCCTCCGCGGTCGAGCCGTCCGAGATATCGACAACGTGGCGTCCGTTTCCTCCGGCCCCCGGCCGAACGCCGACCGCGCGCACCCCGGTCTTGATCATTACCCCGTCGCGTGTCAGTCCTGCGGCGAGGTACTTGGAGCTCAGTGGATGCTCGCGGTCGTGGATCCGATCCCGCGGGTGCACGATCGTGACCGATACGCCGTAGCGCGCGTAGACCTGTGAGAGCTCAACGCCGGATGGCCCGCCTCCCAGGATGACCATCCCATCAGGGAGCTCGCGCGTCGCGGTGCCCTGGCGATTGGTCCAGTACTGGAGCTTGTCGAGCCCGGGGAGCGAAGGGATCCGGGACTGCGACCCGACCGCAACGATGACGTTGTCAGCCGCCAGCTCCAGCGGCTCCGTGCCGTCGCGGCGCACCTCGACTCGCCCCGGGCCGTTGAAGCGGGCGAGGCCGCGGATGACGGTCGCCCCGGACGCCTCCAGTGCGCGGACGTGCCCTGAGTCGTCGGGGTAGTCGATCCCCTCCCGATTGATCATGTAGTCGCGAAACGCCGAAGCCTTGGGCCACGCGTAATCGAGTCCGCAGCGGTGGATGCTCGCGGCGTGCAAGAGTGCCTTGGATGGCATGCACTGCCAGAACGCGCATCCCCCGCCAAAGAGGTCCTTGTCGATGATTGCGACCCGGGCGCCGTGCCCGGCCGCGTAGTGCGCTGCCGCTTCACCGCCGGCGCCGGCGCCAATGATCACCAGGTCGTATCGGTCCATGCCCGCATCATACGGGCGACCGGGGATGGCCGATTTCGAGGATTGGCGTTATCCTGCCAGGCATCATGCAATACGAGCAGGTCCTCGCCGAATCGCCGATCGTGCAACACGCGCTGTGCGCGACCGACCTGCTCTACCGCCTCGAGGGCGAGCCCTGCACATGTACGCGGCGGGGAGCCGCCGCGTAGCGCTCACCTGAATCGCGCCCGAGCGCGCGCTCATCCGCCGCACTGCTGCGGCGTTCGTGCACCCGGGGCTCCTCGCTTCATCGCCGCTCCTCTTCCTTGCGATGCCCATTTCCTCGAGGTGCCTCATGTCCAACCCCGTCCCGATCAGCCCTGCATCTCCCTCCGCTGCACCCGCCTCCGGCCGTTGGATCGACCCGCGCGGCCAGCGTTTTGGCGCCGGCCTCTCCGCCGCTGTCCTCCTCATTGCCGTAGGTCTCGATCTCGTCTGGCTCGTTGCCCTCGTCATGATGGCGCTGGCCGTCAGCTCGGCATTCGGCACGAAGTGGTTCGTATTTGGCCGGCCGTGGCCGTTCCTGCGGCGCGTCCTGCGGCTGGGTCCTGCCGAGCCCGAGCACGACTATCCGCCCCGGTTCGCCCAGGCGCTGGGCGCCATATTCCTGGCCATCGGCGCCGTCGCGCTGGTGGCGGGCCTCCAACCCTGGGGCTGGCTGCCTGTCCTGGGCGTCGTGGCGCTGCAGCTGCTCCTGGCGCTCACCGGCTACTGCGTCGGCTGCCGCCTGTACGGGCTGCGCTGGATCGGCCCCGCGCTCTTCCTGCGGCTCGTGGGGCGGGGATTTGCCGCTCGCTGAATCAGCTGACTGGCTCGCCGCCGACGAACACGCGCTGAGGGCGAACGGCGCCCAGCCGTAGTGCGAAGGCGCCTTCGTGCTCCGCGTCCCAGGCGATCAGGTCGGCCGCAAAGCCGGCGGCCACGATCCCGCGTTCAGCGGCGAGGCCCAGCGACGCGGCGCCCCCCGCGGTGGCGGCCACGAGCGCCTCGTGGGGGGTCATCCCCAGCAGGGTTGCGCCCAGCCCGATGACGAGCGGCATGGATCCGAAACCGGAGAAAGTCCCGGCGTTGGCATCACTTGCCAGCGCCACGCTGGCTCCGGCGTCGAGGAGGGCGCGTGCCGGCGGCAACCCGCCTTGCATGACGAGCGCAGGCCCGGGCAGCAGGGTGGCAACCGTGTCTGACGCCGCGAGCGCTTGAGTGCCTGACTCATCCAGCTGCTCGAGGTGGTCGACGCTCGTGGCACCCAGCCGGATTCCGAGCTCGGTGGCGCCCGTGCGCGCCAGTTGTTCTGCGTGGAGCCGGATCCCCAGCCCCAGCTGTCGGGCGGCCGTGAGGATCGTCTCGGTTGCGGTCAGGTCAAAGAAGCCGCGGTCGCAGAAGACGTCGCAGAACTCGGCCAGCCGCTCGGCAGCCACAGCAGGCAGCATCTCAGCGGCGACCGATGCGGCGTAGGCAGCCGCCGATGAGGCCTCTGGAGGCACGGCATGGGCGCCGAGGAAGGTTCGCACCACGCGCAGCGGCAGCTGAGAGGCGATGCGACCGATGAGCTGCAGATGGCGGATCTCCTCATCCAGCGTCAGCCCGTAGCCAGACTTGCACTCGATGGTCGTGACGCCTGAAGCAAGTGCAGCTCGCAGGCGCGCTTCGACGAGCGCCTCCAGCTGCTCGTCTTCAGTCTTGCGGGTCGTGGCTACCGTGCGCAGGATCCCCCCACCGGTGTAGGGCTCGCCGGAGAGGCGCGCGGCTGCCTCGTCGGAGCGATCCCCGGCGAAGACCGGGTGTGTGTGGGCATCGATCAGGCCGGGCGTCACGAGGGCGCTTTCCAGGTCGAGGACCTCTTCCGGATCCGGCTCCGAGGGGAGATCCTCGGGCACCCCGACCCAGGCGATCCGACCCTCCCTCACGAGGATCGCCCAGGGCGACATCGTGCCCGGCGGAGCGGCGACATGCGGCTGCGCCACGCAGAGCCGGCCGCTGCCGGTGAAGAGGGTCGTGCCGGTCGACATCGGTCTGACACTCTACTGGTCGCGGGAACCGCCAGAGCTCCAAGGGTGTACCGGGTGCTGAAAGGTGGAGGGCCGTCCACTGACCGATGTCGAACTGATCGAGCAGGCAAGGCGCGGAGACGTCGCTGCCTTCGAGGAGCTTGTGCGCCGTTACGAGGAGCTCGCCTTCCGCACCGCGTACCTGGTCTGCGGCGACGCATTCGAGGCGCGGGATGCCGCCCAGGAGGGATTCCTTCGGGCGTGGAGGGCGCTGTCTCGATTCCGCCCGGGCGCCGAGCCGCGGCCATGGCTGCTCCAGATTGTCGCCAACGCCGCCCGCAACCGGCGCCGATCTGGAGCCCGGCGCGCAAACCTCGTCCTGCGGGCTGCGCAGGACCGCCCCTCGGACGGCGCGGCCCCGTCGCCCGAGGTGGCGGCCCTGGCCTCCGAGCAGCGCCGCGAGCTGATGGCGGCGGTTGATCGTCTGCGCGACGACGACCGCCTGACGATCACGCTTCGCTGGTTCGCGGACCTGTCGGAGGCCGAGATGGCGGCGGCAATGGGGGTGCCACGGGGCACCGTCAAGTCGCGCCTTTCCCGGGCGATGGACCGCCTTCGCGCCGTGATGACGGAGGTCCAGACCGATGGCTGAGCGCCACGATCTCGTTGCCCTCGAGACCGCCCTCGGCGATCTTGCCGGAGCGGTCGAGTTCCCGGCGACGCCCCCGATCGCGACGGCGGTCGGTAACCGAATTCGTTCCGGCGCATTGCCGACGGACGCAGGGTGGTCTGCCCTCGTGCGGCGCTGGCTGGCGGGAAGCTGGCTGCCGCGGGGGCGCCTTGCGCGCGGCATGGCACTCGGGCTGCTGGCGGCGCTCCTGATTGCGGCGGCTGCCGTGGCCGTGGGGATCGCGATCGGTGGCCTGCGAATCGTCACCTCGGACGAGACGCCCGTGCCGCTGCCGTCCGGCGTGGCAAGGGTCCGCGCCTTCGGGTTCGAGGTCAGCCTCGATGAGGCGCGGCGTCGTGCCGGATTCGAGGTCGTGACCCCGGGTTTGGCGACCATCGGTCCTCCGGACCACGTTTTCTACCTGCCTTCCCCGCTTGGGGGCACCATCTCACTGGTCTGGGGTGATCGTCCGGGCTACCCCGCCGACCCCAAGACGCGGATCGGGCTGGTCGTCACCGAGTTCCGTGCTGATGTCGGACCTGACTACTGGGAGAAGCTCATCAACACCGGGACGAGGGTGCAGCCGACAACGGTCCACAGCGCGGCGGCGTACTGGGTTGCGGGCGGCACCCACTTCTTCTTCTATCGCGATGCCTCGGGCCAGGTGGTGAATACGACCATGCGCCTGGTCGGAACGTCACTCATCTGGGAGCAGGGTGGGCTCACCGTGCGGGTCGAGGGCGCGCAAACGTTGGATGCGGCGCGTCAGGTGGCGGCGTCGATCAAGTAGGCGGGCTTGGCTTAGGGCCTCCAGGGGCCTCGAGGCCCTATCCGATCTCCGGCTCGGCCCGCGGTGCACGACTGGGTCGACCGAGCGCGGCAAGTGACATGCCGACCAGGATCGTGGCCGCTCCTGCGAGCTGCACAGCGGACGGCGCCTCGCCGAGCAAGACGATCCCCAGCATCACCGCGGCGACCGGCTGGAGCGTGAGGACCACGCTCGTGAGCGCGGCCGGCAGCCGCGGGAGCGAGACGCTGATCAATAGCCAGCCGACGACCTGCGAGCTCAACGCCAGCGCCATCAGGTAGCCATGCCCCGGCCAGCTTGGGACGAGGTCCACCTCCCGGAGCGGCAGGCCCATAAGGAGGGAGGCGACCGCCGCGACCGCGGTGGCGATGAAGAGCGGCCCGGCGGGACGGCGAAGGTCGGCATTCCCGTGGCGAAGGACGAGAAGGAAACCGGCGTAGGCCAGACCTGTCACCAGACCGGTGAGCACGCCGAGTGGCGGATTCCTGCCGTACGCATCGGCGGAGCCGATGGCACCGCTGATCAGGACGACGCCCGCCAGGACAACCGGGATCGCGAGCAGGACGCGATTCGCCGGCCGCTCACCGAGGAGGAACCAGGCCAGCAGCGCAACGATGACGACCTGGGTATTGCCCAGCACCGTGGCCAGCCCGGCGCCCACGAAGACGATGGTGTGGTGCCAGACCACGAGGTCGATGGCGAAGAAGACGCCCGCGATCATCGCTAGACGAACCTGCGCGATCGGCTGCGGTCCGTAGGCGCGCCGCTCCAGGATGGCAAGCAGGCCCAGCACCGGCAGGGCGTAGGCGCAGCGGAAGATGGCGGCAGTCGCCGGCTCGGTCCCCGAGAGCCGCACGAGAACTGCGCTGAAGGCGATCGAGAGGGCGCCGAGGACCGCCGCCAGAACGGGCCGGTCGGCGAGCGCCACGAACGGATTGGCGGGCCGCCGGCCGTCAGGGTTGAGGGTCACGGCTGCGGAGCGTACAGGACGTCGACGCCTGGCGCCGCTGGGCGACGACGGCGGACTTGCCGTCGTGACGCGAGCATCGGAAACTACCGACCCAACCACGCAGAGTGCCCGATGCCGAGCCTGCCAACCGGAACCGTCACCTTCCTCTTCACCGACATCGAAGGTTCGACTCGCCTGGCCGAATCGCTTGGTGCGGCATGGCCGGCGCTTCTCGACGAGCATCGCGCGATCCTGCGGGAAGCGATCGCCGTCGGCGATGGGACCGAGGTCGGAACAGAAGGCGACTCCTTCTTCGTCGCCTTTCCGACCGCTGGCGGCGCGCTGGGTGCGGCGGTCGCGGCGCAGCGCGCTCTGGCCGCGCACGCGTGGCCGGACGGGGCGGCGATCCGGGTGCGAATGGGCCTGCACACCGGTGAGGGAACCCTCGCGGGCGACGACTACGTCGGGCTCGATGTCCACCGTGCCGCGCGCATCGCCGCGGCCGGACACGGAGGTCAGATCTTGCTGAGCGACGCGACCCGCGCGCTGGCCGAGGGGAGCCTGCCGGACGGGACGACGCTGCGCGACCTCGGCCAGCGACGCCTGAAAGATCTCTCCCGCCCGGAGCAGATCCATCAGCTGACGCTTGGCGGGCTGCCATCCGAGTTCCCGCCGCTGAAGACCCTGGACGCCACGCCGAACAACCTTCCGGTTCAGCTGTCGAGCTTTCTCGGCCGCGAGCGCGAGCTTGCCGAGGTCTCCGCTCTGCTGGAGAAGACGCGCCTGCTGACGCTCACCGGACCGGGCGGCACGGGGAAGAGCCGCCTTTCGCTTCAAATTGGTGCTCGGGTATCGGACCGGTTTGCGGATGGCGTGTTCTGGGTGCCGCTCGCCACGATCCGCGACCCCGAGCTGCTTCCGGGCACCATCGCCCAGGAGCTCGGTCTCCCGGACCGGGGTGG
>JALYLE010000148.1 GCA_030774375.1 Chloroflexota bacterium
CGTCGTCACGGCCGTATCGTTCCTGAACGGTGGGCGGCTGGCCGGTGAGCGTGCCCATGATCTCGGCGGCGACGTAGCGCTCGTAGCCGGCGAAATGGGCGAGCAGGTCGCGGATCGACCAGATCCCCACGGCGTTTGGCTCGGTGAGCCGATCGCGTGGCAGCTTGGCGAGGACGGCATCGAACTCGGCAAAGCCGGCGTGCATCTGCTGGAGGCACTCCTCCTTCGTGGTGGTCATCAGCGCCATGATTGCGCAGGATCGTGACGCGCCGTGTCATGAATGACACGCGAGTGGGCAGGATGAGGGGGCCGGCCCGCCGCGGCTAACATTTGAGCGTGGTTCCGGCGGTGCTCATCACCCTTGGGGTGCTGGTCCTTGGCTGGCTGGCGCTGATCGCGCTGCTCTGGCTCCACCGGCCCGCCCGCGACCAGGCGACGATCTACCTCCGCCTCATCCCCGACCTGTCGCGGCTCGTGCTTCGGCTGCTCCGCGACCGCGGGACGCCCGCGCGCTACCGGCTCGCCCTGCTGGGCCTGGCCGCGTGGCTCGCCAATCCGATCGACCTGGTCCCAGACTTTCTGCCGGTGATCGGCGTGCTGGACGACGTGATCATCGCGGCGCTGGTCCTGCGTTGGGTCGGCCGCGGCGTGGGCATCACGCGGATCGAGACGGCGTGGAGCGGCTCTGACGAAGGGCTGGCGCTGCTGCGGCGCGTCCTGGCCGCACCGGGTCACCACATCTGACATCTCGAGGAGCCCCGCGTGGGGCCATCCTGACGACTAGAATCGGCACACCGATGTCCCCCAAGTCCTCGACCCCGCCTCGATCCGCGCGCGCCCCGACGAAGCGTGCGCGCGCGCCCGAGGGTGAACGCGGCGACGTGCCGCGCACAGAGGAATCGGCGACGCCCAGAGCCACTGCGACGCCGGACGCCAAGGCGCTCGAGGAGATCCTGTCTCGCCTCAACGAGCCCCAGCGCGAGGCCGTCACGCATATCAAGGGACCCCTCCTGATCCTGGCTGGCGCCGGGAGCGGCAAGACGCGGGTCCTCGCGCATCGCGTCGCCTACCTCGTGGCGCTCGGCTTCAAGCCGTGGCAGATCGTGGCCGTCACGTTCACGAACAAGGCCGCCAACGAGATGCGCGATCGGATCTCGGGGCTGATCGGGAAGGAGAGGGCGCGTGAGGCGACCATTGGCACCTTCCACGCGATCTGCGCCCGGATCCTGCGACGAGACGGCACCACCATCGGTCTGACCAGAAGCTTCTCGATCTACGACCGGGCCGATCAGCTGGCGGTGATCAAGGGCGCGTTGCGAGTCCTCGACCTCGATGAGAAGCGCTTCTCACCGGGCGGGATGCTGGCCTGGATCGCGCAGCGCAAGGACGAGCTGGCGGACCCGGCGACGGCCTCCCGACAGGCAGGCAACTTCTACGACGAGACGGCAGCGCGCGTCTACGAGACCTATCAGCGGCAGCTCGGCGAGGACGACGCCGTCGACTTCGATGACCTGCTGATGCGCACCGTCTTCCTCTTCGAGCAGCATCCCGACGTGTTGGCGAAATACCAGAACCGATGGCAGCAGATCCTGGTCGATGAATACCAGGACACGAATCGCGCCCAGTACTTGCTTTGCAGGCACCTCGCCGCGAAGCATCACAACCTGGCGGTGGTCGGCGACGACGACCAGAGCATCTATTCCTGGCGTGGCGCCGACCTGCGGAACATCCTGGATTTCGAGGCCGATTACCCCGACGCGAAGGTCGTGAAGCTCGAGCAGAACTATCGGTCGACGCAGACGATCCTGGATGCCGCCCACGCCGTCGTCAGCCGCAACGCGGGGCGCAAGGACAAGAAGCTGTGGACCGATCGTGGGTCAGGCACCCAGATCGTCCTGTTCGACGCCTACAACGAATACGAGGAGGCCGAGTTCGTCGCGCGCCAGGTGGAGCGGCTGACCGGCGGACAGGCGCCCGGCTCGCTGGGAGCGCTGCTGACGCGACGCGCGGACGATGACGAAGGCGCGCTGCGCTACGGCGAGATCGCGATCACGTATCGGATCAACGCTCAGTCGCGGGTGCTGGAGGAATCGTTCATGCGATTCGGGATCCCGTACCAGCTGGTGGGCGGGATCCGCTTCTATGAACGACGCGAGGTGAAGGACGCGCTGGCCTATCTGCGGCTGGCGCGGAACACGTCCGACCGGGTTGCCCTGGAGCGGGTGATCAACGTGCCGGCGCGTGGGATCGGATCCAAGACCGTCGAGGA
>JALYLE010000149.1 GCA_030774375.1 Chloroflexota bacterium
TTCGGCGATCTCGGCCATCGCTTCGTCAGCCTCGCCATAGCGTACGTGGAGCGTCCCCGCCTCTCCCTCTACGCAGTCCGCATCGATGGGCCTCCTGCGGCCACCGCGGCCCTGAAGGCGTCCCTCGCCACGGCGGCGGAATACGTTGGGATCGCCGGCCTGCATCCCGAGGCGTGGGCCGCAGCCGTTGTCGGTGGCCACCAGGTCTGGACGCGGGGCGGCGACAACGCGACCCTGCCGGGGACCCACCTCTACTGCTGGACCTCTGGGCAATACCTCTTTCTACTGATCGGGATCGACGAGACCCTGAACCGCGCCATGGTGACCGCCCTTCCCGGTGAGGCAGCACCGACCCCATCGCCCACGCCGCTCGCCTCTCCCGGCTCGAGCTCCACACCACCGAGCGCCTCGCCGTCTGCCGCGTCATCCTGAGGCGCGGGGGTACCATCGGCGCTCGATGAGGGCGTTGGACGGCGACGAGAGCCTTACCGATACCGATTCCGGCGACGAGCGGATTACTCGGAAGCGGGACCGGCTGGCGCGCCTGCTGCGCGTCGCGTCGATCCTGTATTCGGCGGGAAGCGGGGAGCACGGTGTGCCCGTCAGCGAGATCGCGCGCCTCACCGGGATGACGACGCGCACGGTCTACCGAGACATCAATGCCCTCGACAGCGAGCTGGGGGTGCCGATCTTCCAGGCTGGGCGGGGGCGCTATGGGATCGAGCGCAAGTTCTTCCTCCCACCGCTGCGACTCTCGATCCCCGAGGCGATCGTGCTCTTCCTGGCGGCGCGCCTCATCGCGCGCTGGAGCGACGAATACGACGCCGCCGTGGTGAGCGCATTCACCAAGCTCGCCGACCTGCTGCCTCAGCCGATCGCACGCCACGTGGCGGCGACGATGCTCGTCGTTGGCGGGCATCGGCCCAACGAGCCGTTCACCCGAAGCTTTGCGACCGTGGCACGGGCCTGGGCGGAGGGTCGCGTGGTCGAGGTGGACTACGAGCCGGGGACGGGCGAGCGGCGAACGACGCGGGTGCGTCCCTTCTTCCTCGAGCCCGACTCGGCGGGCCGCAGCGTTTATCTGATTGGCTTCGACGAGACGGCGGGGGCGATGCGCACCTACAAGGTCGAGCGCATTCGATCGGCCAGCCTGCTTTCGGACCGCTACGAGATCCCATCCACGTTTGACCCGGACCGCTGGCTCGCCCATTCCTGGGGGATCTGGTCGTCCGACACCACGCCGACCGAGCAGGTGCGCCTGCGCTTCGATGCGTCGGTCGCACATCGGGTCCGCGAATCGGTCTGGCACCGATCTCAGCGGCTCGAGGAGCTGCCTGACGGTCGCGTGGAGCTGACGGTCACGGTCGCCGGCATCGTCGAGATTCGACCCTGGATTCTCACCTGGGGCGACGCGGTCGAGGTGCTCGACCCGCCGGCCCTGCGCGAAGCCGTTGCGGCCGCCGTTCGCGGAGCCGCTGCGCGCTACGAACAGCGCCCGCCCGATGCCGGCTGACGCCTCCCGGCCGCAGAGCCAAGAGAGCGTCACCGAGGTTGAGCTCAAGCTGCGGACCAGTGATCGGCTTGTGCTGCGCCGGTTGGCACGTCGTCTGTGGCTGGGCGATGGCCGCCTCGGTCCGGCCCGAACCGTGGATGAGCTGGATCGCTACCTGGACACCGCGGACGGCCGCTTCGCAGCGGCGGCATGGGCCTACCGGCTCCGCGGCCGCGAAGGGTCGACGATCGTCTCGCTGAAGGGTCCTCGATCGGCGCGCGACGCGGGGGGCTCGCTCCATGTGCGGCCCGAGCTCGAAGGCGCCGCCACACCCGATCCTGACCCCGGCGCCTGGCCAGGGTCGCCCGCTCGCGACCTCGTCCTCTGGCTCGCCGACGGCCGCCCGCTCGTCGAGCGGCTGCAACTTAGACAGCGACGCACCGAGCGATCGGTGGAGGTCGGGGGAGAGCGGATCGGTCTGCTGAGCCTCGACCGCGTGGAGGTGGTCCATGCGAGCGCTCGACTCGGTCACCTCTTCGTGGTCGAGCTGGAACTGGCGCCGGGAACGCCCTCGGCGCGCGCCAACGCGGCCGCCCGAGCTTTGGAGGCGATCCCTGGGCTGCACCCCGATCCTCGCTCCAAGCTCGAGCATGCGCTGAAGATGATCGGCGACACGCGCGGTTCATGATCTCGCGCGGTCTCGGCCAGCTCCGCAGCCTGTCCTCGGAGGAGGCGCTCGCCGCCGCTGCCGGCCTGAGCGTCTTCGGCCACCTGGGCTGGGACCCGCCGCTCTGGGACGCGAACGCGCAGGCTGCCCTCCATCTCGTGGCTCTGGGCGCGATCGCAATTGCGATCCTCATCGTTGTGCGCGGCGCGCACGTCCCGCGCACCCGCCTGGAGCTGCCCCTCCTGGTCCTGGTGGCGGTGCTCGGGCTTGCGGCCATCGTCGGCCAGAATAGGGGGCTCGCAGCGGGGGCAGTCGCCTCCTCCATCGGCTTTGCCGCGATGCTGCCGCTCTCCCTCGCGGTCCTCGCGCGCCGGCCGGGACTGGTGGCGGGGGTGGTGGTGATCCCGACCCTCCTCTTCGCCCTTGCCACCGTGGTCCAGTTGGCGGCGCGGCGCTTTGGGTGGTACTTGGCGGGTGGCCCCGGGCTCCTTCCTCCGGTGCGCGTCGAGAGCGAGTCGACCGTCTTTGGTTCGGTGGCGGTGCCCGTATTCGTCCTGCTTGGGCTGCTGCCCCTGACGATTGCCGTCGGGAACCCGCTTGCGCGGCGCTCCCTGCAAGCGATAACGGTCGCGCTGGGGGTCGTGCTGGCGGCCGTCTCTGGCTCGCGTTCGGGCTGGATCGCGGTGGCAGTTGCCTCCATCGTCTTCGCCGCGCCCGAGCTACGACGCCTCCACCTCTTGCGGCTGAGCCGACGTCGAGCCCGCGACATCGTGGCGCTATCGGCGGGCGGGTTGGTCCTCCTGGCGGTCGTGGCCTACGAGGCGCCGCGGCTGACCGGATTCAGCTCGCTGCTCTACCGAGGGCGGCTGTGGGGAGACACGCTCGCCGCCTGGAGCGTCAATCCGCTCCTCGGTGTTGGACCGGGGACGATGCCCTATGCGCGTCAGGCGGTCGCCCGGTTCCCGCTCCACCAGCTGCACTCACACGACATCGCCCTGGGCGTGCTCGGCGACGCGGGCATCGTGGGACTCGTCGCCGCTGCGGCCCTCGTCATTGCGTTTTTCTGGCTGGCAGGCCCGCACCGAGCCCGCACCCTGCGCGGCCGAGCTGCTGGAGCGGTGCTGGCCGGGTACCTCGTCGCGGGCCTCTTCGAGGACATCACCTTCCTCCCTGGCTTCTCGCTGCTGATCGTGCTGCTCGCGGCACTCGCCCTGACCGACGCCGAGGCGGTGAGCTGGCGACCGGCACGGCTATCGCGTCCGCTGCTGGCAGGGGGAGTTGTGGCGGCCACCGCGCTGCTGATGGTGATCGTCCTTCGCGACACGGCGGCGGTCGCCTACCGGGCGGGATCCGCTGCCGCATCCGTGGCCGATTGGGGCGCGTCGACGCGCTCGTATCAGCTGTCCGAGGCACTCGATCCGTGGCATCCCGCCGCCCCGAAGGCGCTGGCCATCGCGGCCGACGCCGCCGGCGACCAACCGACGGCGATGCGTGCGGCGCGTCGGGCGACGGAGCTCAATCCGGGAGACGGGTGGTCGTGGCTGAACCTGGCGCTGTTGTGCGATCGGCTCGGCGACTCCTCCTGCGCGCACACCGCGGGTGAGGCCTCGGCCGGAACAATCGAGCCGGGCGGCGCACAGCTGGCCAACACGGCGATCCTGTACGAGCGGTTCGGGTTGACGATTGGGGCGGACGAGCTATACGCCCTCGCGCTGCGCCAGAGCGCGAACGTGGCACTGACCCTGGGCTGGCCCCGACCGCTCCGCGCCGGTGCGATCCCGGACGCCGCCAGCGGGAGTCCGGGAGTGCAGCTGAACATCCTCCTGGCGCGCACGATCGGGGGTCTGCCGAGCGACCCGGAGGGCTTCACCGCGCCGGCGGTCCGAGCCTTCGCGTGGGCGGTCGCCGGCAACCGGTCAGCCGCTGCGGCGGAGCTCGCCCGCGCTCAGCGCTCGGCTCCGGGTGACGTGCTCACCTGGGAGATGAGCGCCCTTCTGGCCCGCCACTGGGGCCAGGATCCTTCGCGGGCGATTGCCGTCAGCGACGTGCTGCGCGGCGGGCCGGCGCCGATCCCGTCGCTTCCGTCGCTCACGTGGGACGTCACCTCGTTGCGGACTTATCCGCTCGACCAACTCCTCATCGGCGCGGACCATCTCATCCCGCGAGAGGCATGGCCCTGGTCGTTGGAGCAGTTCCTGCACTGACGATTGGTACGCGCAGCTCAGGTGTCCGCGAGCGGCAGTCGCTGGATGAGGGCCAGCGTGGGTCGCGGCCGTGGCTCGCGTGGCGTGATCGAGGCGCGCAGCCACGCATCACCGATCCCGCTTCGGTGGCGCGCATCGAGCCGCCGCGCGGAGAGGGCATCGATTCCCAGCTCGGCGAGGGCCTCGGCGACCAGCGTGCCGTCGCGAGCGTAGCCGCGACCGACGATGGCTCGGTCGCCATCGGGGAGCACCGATTCGAGACGCTGTCGCCGGAGCCTGAAGGCCCGTCGCACCCATGGTTCGCCCGCAGACCAGAGCAGGTCGGAGGCGACGTACGCGGGGCGCCCGGCTTCGCCGCCCGGGCGCGAGCCGCGAGCCAGCCGCACCCGCAACAGGTCGGGATCGGGCCGACTCAATCGGTCCAGTACGAGCAGTGTTCCGTCGAGGATCACGCCGTCCTCGGTCAGCTGCGCGGGCAGCTCGGCCAGCTCCGGAAATGCCGCCAAGGCATCCGAGAGGCCGGCAACCTGCAGCCGCAACCGGCCCTTCTCGATCAACGCGTGGGCTCGGACGCCGGGCCACCACGGCTCGAAGAGGTAATCCGGATCGTCGAACGGCGCATCGATGCGCGTCGCCTCCATCGGCCGGATGCGCCCCGGAAGACGGAGGGGAGCGTGCTGCTCCTCATCGAGCGGCAGGTGGAGCTGTTGATGGCTCACGTCGGCAGGCTACAACCGCCCGCCGGAGTGCACCCGGCTAGGCCGTCTTCCGTCGCCGGGCGGGCTTCTCGTCGGCCGGCTTCTCGTCGGCCGCGTTCGCGTCGGCACGTTTCGCCGCCGCCTTCTTGGGCGCCTTCGAGGCTTGCGCGGCCTTCGTGGACGCGGCGGAACCCGTGCGGCGCGTCTCGCGCGCCGCGGAGACGCTCGCCTCCAGGGCGGCCATGAGATCGGCGATCTTGGTCGGCTCGGTCTTTGCGGCCGGCTGCGGCGCCTCGCCGCCGACCTTGGCCTCGATGACCCCCATCAAGGCCTCACGGTACTCGTCGCGGTACTGCTCTGGGTGGTACTCGCCTGTCATGCTCGCCACGAGCTGCTCAGCCATCTTCCGCTCGGCCGGCTTGATCTCCACCTCCTCCGTCGGGACGTCGAGCTCCTCGATCGAGCGCACCTCGTCGGGCCAATGCAACGTGGTCAGCAACATGGTGCTGCTGAAGGGGTTGAGAGCGGCGAGCTGCTCGCGATCCTTGAGCACGATCTTACAGATGGCGGTCTTCCCCTCGTCGGCGAGGACCTCCTTGAGCAGCGCGAAGGCCTTGCGCCCGATCGGCTCCGGTTCGAGGTAGTAGGCCTGCTTCACGAACTGGGTGCCAGAGGACTCTTCCTCCTTCGCGTCGACGAACGTCTCGATCTCGATCGAGCGCACGGTCTTGAGGGGGACCGCCTGGATGTCATCGTCGGTGACAACCACGTACTTGCCCTTGCTCCACTCGTAGCCGCGCACGGTCTCCGAGCGTGGAACCACCTCGTCGTGGAACGGGCAGTAGATCTTCATCTGGATCCGATTCAGGCAGGATGCGTGGAGCAGGTTGAAGCCGATCCCACCCTGCTCGGTCGCCAGGTAGAGCTTGACCGGGATGGTTACCAGACCGAATTGAATCGCCCCCCGCCACATCGATCGCGCCATAGGTCTCGCAGGTCCTCATTGCGCATCGTCGCCCGCCCGTTGTGCCCACGGACGGCACGGGCGGTAACGATACAACGCCGCTGCAAGCCCGGTGCCAGGGGGCCGATCGGATTTCCGGAGGTCGGACCTAAGGTACCAGTGGAGTGGCCGGAAGTTGCCATTGCCGCTCCGGTGCTCCGACGCGACACTCGGCCCATGACGGCCACGACCCCAGCTGACGCCCCGTTCACCACGCCTGGGCCCACCACAGAGGTGGAGGCGCCCCCGCTGCGTGCCTACGTCCTCGAGGACGACCAGGACATCGCTTCGCTGGAGGCCGACATCCTGCGTGACCTCGGATTCACGGTCGTCACCTGCGCCCGCATCGTTGATCTTGGCGATCTGATGGCGGTCGCCCTCCCCCATCTGCTCGTGGTGGACGTGATGCTGCCCGATGGCGACGGCGGCGACATCGCCGAGCTCCTGCGCGAGGCATGGCCGGGAATCCCGGCGATCTTCGTCAGCGCTGCGTCACGCGGCCGGCTGGCCGAGCTTGAATCCTACGGTCCTGTGGTCGCCAAGCCGTTCGACGTCGAGGAGCTGCGCTCGGCCGTCCTGGCGGCGGTCGATGGCCCAACGGACCGCTGGCGCCAGGAGTGAGGCGGCAGCCTCGATCTCAGGCGGCCTCCGGCCCCGTAATCACGACGATGGCGCTCACCTCCGGCTGTCCGCGGCGACGGAGCCGGTAACGGTGCTCGATCATCACCGAAGCCGAGAGCATGGCGCTGACCGGGCAGTAGCGCGTCGCCGACAGCTCCACCGCTCGGCGCGCCGCCTCAGGTTCGACCTCGCCCGCCAGGCGGTGCTCGACCACGATCCGCGTGAAGACGTGCGGATGCGCATCCGTCCGCGCCTCGGCGGTGACGGAGATCTCGTGGCTGTCGGCCACCTGGCGCTTCTTCCGCAGGATGGCGGCCACGTCCATTCCCGTGCAGCCGGCGAGGGCTTGCAGGACGAGCTCACGGGGCGTCGGGCCTCCGGGCTGATGCCCGGTGGGGACCGAGTCCATGGCGACCGTGAAACCACTGCCCGAGGTGGCGTCAGCACGCAGCCCATGACGCGGATCCACGATGGTGGCGAGCGCGGTGAGCGGCACCTGGCGACTGTAGCACCGCTTCCCCTGCCCGCCAGTTCGCTCGTGGAGGGCGAGCCATGCGCGTGATCCGGTTGGCCCCGCCCCCGACCGCATCGGTGCGCCTGCTGGCGGTAGCGGGAGCCATGCTCCTCGTGGGCGCCGTTGCTGCCGTCCTTGCAATCACCGGCCCGCGTGGCCGTCCCGATGCCGTCGCGATCCTGGCGATCGCCGCCGCCCTGGGGTTGGGGGTCGGCGCCTCGATGGTCGCCGAAGCGCTCCGCTCCCGGAAGCGACGAGGCAACGAGGATCTCGTTCGGCTCCTGGGACCGACGCTGACCGATGCCTATCTTCTGCTTCTCGACCCGAAGCTGGCCGGGGTCCCCTCAGACGTGGCCGCCCTGCTGGTTGGGCCCCCCGGTGTGCGCGCGCTGCTCGTGCGACGCTGGATCGGTCGCTACCGGGTGCGCGGCCGAGGCTGGGAGTACGACACCCACTCGCGCCGGGGCTGGATCCCGTGCATCACGAATCCCTCGTACGAGGGGGCCGCGGCGCGTGAGGCGCTCGCCGTCTGGGCTCGGAGTACAGCCGACGAGCCGAACCTCCCGCTCGAGGCTGCGATCGCCTTCCCCAGCAAGCAGAGCCACCTCGTCCTCGAGGAGCCAGAGGACGAGATCATCACCTTCGAGAACGCCCCGTGGTGGGCGCAGAGCGTCGGCGGCGTGCAGCGCATGGACGGCCCTCGAGCGGTTCGCTTCGTGCAGGCGGTGATGGCGGAACGCGCCGAGCGGAGCGCCGTTCGGCGGAGGGCTCGTAGCCCTTAGGACGAGCTGTTAGGCACCTCGCGGGATGCGAGCCAACCCTTGGCGGTCCTCTCGTCGAGCAAGTCCGCCATGAGCTCGTCCGGTCGTTCGTCGTCGGTGACCAGCACGATGTGCGCCCGCGACCGGCGAAGAGCGACCGCAGCAGTCGCACGCCCCAGCTCTGGATGCGTCGCGCACGCGATCGTCACATCGGTCATCGCCAGGAATCGATCCGCGGCATTCAGCAAGCCGTCGACCGGGCGCGTCCCCGGCGGTACGTGGATCGTGCCGGTGACGCGAAATGGCGGAATGCCGATCTGCGCCCGCACGGCCCGCTTCTGGACCTGCATGTCGGGGTTGCCGGTGCCGCTCGTCCCGGCGACGCACAGGAGCACCTCGTCGATCGCGACGTGCACCAGGTGAGCACCTAGCGTTGCCGACGGATCGTCGAACTCGCTGATCGTGGCCTGATCGACGATCAGGTGCGTCGCGCTGACCTGGTTCAGGATGTCGGCGACCCGCGAGAATCGTGTCGCGATCGTCCCCGAAACCCGATACGCGGCGGTATACAGATCGACCGCCAGCGAGGCCGGCGGCTCAACCGCGAAGGGGTCGGCAGCGAACGCGCTCACGGCCCGGATCGTATCAGACCGATGTGGCGGCAGCCCCCCGCGTCATCCACGCTTGCGAGCCTTCCAGACCTCCTCGGCCGGCCAGCGCCGGGCCCAATCGAGGGTGATGAACCGATAGCGGGTCGATGCTCCCTCCGGCGGTCGCAGCTCGATCAGATCCGTCACCTCGAAACCGGAGGCTCGGAGCAGCCGCAGCCAGTCGCCGTGGTTGAGGTGGAACTCGACGGCCGGATCGTCCGGCCATTCGAAGCGGTGCATGCCGAAGTAGTCGCGCAACAGGCGATCGTCGGGAGGGACGTCCTCCTCGTCGGGGACGCAGAGCATGAAGAGCGCGCTGTTGGTGAGGAAGATGAGGTCGCCTCCAGGTCGCAGGAGGCGAGCCGCCTCCGGGATCCATCGGTATGGGTCGGCCCACAGCGACGCACCGTATTCACTGATCGCCAGGTCAAAGCTCGCATCGGGGAGCGGCACCCGCTCGGCGTTGCCCAGCAGCAGCGGAAACTCGAGCCCGAACGCCGACTGGAGCTGGCGCGCCGTCGTCAGCTGGGCCGGGGAGTTGTCGATCCCGGTGACCCGGGCGCCTCGGCGCGCGAGCCACGCCGAAACGTAGGCGGTCCCGCAGCCCAGCTCAATTGCGTCCTTCCCCTCGAGCGACTTGGGCAGGAGGTGTAGCGCCGACTCGGCGATGCCCCAGATGCCCCAGCACGGCTCGCTCGCCTCCCAGTTTCGACGTCCCGGCTCGGCATAGTCGGCGGCGTAGCTGTCCCACGCCGCCCGGTTGCGCGCGACGTGCTCGGGGAGCGCCTCCTCAGTCATGGCGCGCGATGCTACCAGCCGCTTCATCGGCCGATCCCGTGGCGACGATGCGCTCCTCCTCTCCGTGCTTCCCGGTAGCGAGCAGGATCCGCCCCGTGGCTTGCTGCTCAAAGAGCCGCTCGACAGCCGCCAGGTCGTCAATCTGGTCCGGCGTCTTGTCGGTCCGGACGCGCATGATGCGCGGGAAGCGCAGCGCAAATCCGGAGCGATGTCGACTGGAGCGCATGATCCGATCGAACGCGATCTCGACAACGACCTCCGGCACGACGCTCCTGAAGCGGCCGTGGTCGCGGACCGTGTTGGCCTTGAAATACTCGGTCATGGCGGCGATCTCGGCATCGGTCAGCCCGGTGTAGGCCTTGCCGATGGTGAGGAGCGACTCTCCGTCCGGGCCGCGCACCGCGAACGTGTAGTCCGAGAGCACGTCCTTGCGCTTGCCATGCCCCCATTCCACGCCGACGACAACGCAGTCCAGCGTGGCCAGCGCCCGCTTCAGCTTCAGCCAGCCGAGCCCGCGCCGGCCAGGCTGATAGGTCGACCCCGGATCTTTGATCATCAGCCCCTCGTTGTGCCGATCCCGCGCGTCGTCGAAGTGGTCGTCGACCTCCGCGGCCCCGTGCGCAGTCGCCAGGTGCGAGTAGAGCAGTGCGCCGTCGGTCTGTTCGGGCAGGGCCAGCGCCTCGAGCTTGGCCCGTCGCTCGCGAAGCGGCTCATCGAGGAGGTCCACTCCGTCGCGGTTCAACAGGTCGAAAGTGACGAGCACCACCGGGATCCGACGGATCAGGTCAGGATCGGGATTCACGCGGCCGAGTCGAGTCTGCAGGCTCGCGAAGTCCAGGACCGATCCCTCCCGGTACGGGATCAGCTCTCCGTCGAGCACGATTGGGCCGGAGAGGCGCGCGGCGGCGGCCACAACCTCAGGAAAGGCGCCGCTCACCTCGTTGAGGTCCCGGCTGAAGAGACGTGGACCACCGGTCTCCGGGCCGAGGTGCAGCTGGCAGCGAATCCCGTCGTACTTGTCCTCGATCCAGGCCTCCTCGCCAACGCGGCGCACGACCTCGTCGGCGTCGGCCACCGGCGTGGCCAGCATGAATCGGATGGGTCGTCCGACGTGGAGCGCAGCCTCCGCGAGCCGGTCCTCGCGGGCCAGGACGGCCGTCTCGCCTGGCTCCGCGACGAGCATCAGCGCGCGCCGTACCGCGTCGACGGGACGTCCAAACGCCTCCGCTATCGCCTCCTCGAGCAACCCTTCGCGCAGGCCGATGCGCAGCTCGCGCGAGGCGATCCGACCCAGAAAGCGGGCCTCCTCGGCGGTGGCGCGCCGGAAGATTCCCGCCATCAGCGCGGTCCGTTCCCCAGCGTTTGCCGCCGCGCTCATCGCGCGGAACGCGGCGTCAACGTCGGCCAGCGTGAGGCGCTCGCCATCCGGCTCTCGCCCCTCGAGCAGCTCGGCAGCCGCATCGCCCACGTCCGAGTGACGCAAGTAGGCATCCGACAGCGCCCTGTCCGTGGCGCCGCTTGCAGAGGAGAGGGCGCCAGAGAGCTGGACCCACCCCAGCCCGAGCTTGTCCTGCGCTCCCGGCAGCGGACGACCGGCGAAGAAGGTCGCCGCGATCGGCAGGTCGGACTGCGGCAGCGAGCGCAGGTACGAGGCGAGCAGCTCCCGCTTGCGCAGCTTCGAGGTCGTGGCCCGCACGGCATCGGCGGTGGCCGCGAAGGCGGCGAAGGGGCTCGACGGCGATGCCACGTTGGTCATGATGCCGCACCAGCCCACGGCGGGTCGCGGGCGGGAGCCTCGGCGATCCCTTGACGGCCGACATCGGCCCATGCACGCTTGCCCGCATGCTGCCGTGGCAGAAGAAGACGACCGACCCCGAGATCCTCAAGCGGATCCCGCCGGGCCAGGTGCTGACCGAGAAGTTCCCCGTCCTGCACTTCGGCCGCACGCCCGAGTACCCGGACCTGTCCGGTTGGGACTTCAGGGTCTTCGGCGAGGTGGAGACGCCGTTCAGCCTCAAATGGGCGGAGCTCCGCGCTCTCCCTGCCCGCGATGTAACTCTGGACATCCACTGCGTCACGCGCTGGTCGAAACTCGACACCAGCTGGGAAGGGGTCCCCTTCAGCCACATCGCAGGGGTTGCCCAGCTCCGGCCGGCCGCCCGCTTCGTGATCTTCCACGCCGAGTACGGCTTCACCTCGAACGTCCCTCTCGCGATCGCGATGCAGCCGGACTCCATCCTTGCCTGGAGCTACGGGGGCCGGCCGCTGGACGCCGAGCATGGCTACCCGCTCCGCGCCATCGTCCCGGGCACCTACTTCTGGAAGAGCGCCAAGTGGCTCCGCGGCGTGGAGTTCACGGCGGAGGACCGGCTCGGCTTCTGGGAGCGGAACGGCTATTCCAACAGCGCCGACCCGTGGCGTGAGGAACGGTATTCCGGCTTCTGAAAGGGATGCGCGCAGGCGCGGCGAGGCAGGCGCGCCGAGGCAGCCGGAGCTCGCGCAGTTGCCGGGTAGACTGCGCCCGATGCATCCGTTCGTTCGGAGCCTGGTGGTCGCGGCCGTCGGCCTGATCGTCGCCGGTGGACTCCTGGCGCTCGCGCTGCTGACGCGCGACTCCAACCTCTCGCAGTTCGGGGTCCTTGGCGCGGGCCTGGTGGGGATCGGCCTCGGCGGCTACCTGTTCGTGCGGGGCTGGATCTGGTCGCAGCGCTCCTGGCACGCCGGACTCAGCGGCCGGGCGGTGGCGATCGCGATTGCCGGAGGGCTGGGTGTCGTGCTGGCCGGCGTGGCGGCGGCAGGCGTCGTCGTCCTGGTCCTCACCTTCTACGCAGGCTGATCGGGCGCCGGGGTACGATTCGGGCGGCCACAGACCCAGCGACCGGCGCCCCCATCGTCTAGAGGCCTAGGACGCCACCCTTTCAAGGTGGAGATCACCGGTTCGAATCCGGTTGGGGGTACCACTCAGACGTGGTTGATCTCGACGCGATCCCCGCAGTTGGGGCAATAGAGGATCACCAGCTTCGGATCCTCCCGGCTCGGGCGGTGAGAAAAGACGTCGCTCTCCCTGATCTGCTCCCCGCACCGCGGGCACTCTCCGCCGATCTCGAGCCACTGGTCACGCGGGATGTTCTGGCGTCCCATCAGTCGCTGTCCATCGTGCTGATCGCACCCGTCTCGGCGTCGCCAACGGGTCGAGGCGGCTGCAGCTCCCGGACCACCGGTGGCGGCGGCTCCCAGCCAGCCTTGGGGGAGGGAGGTGCGCTCCCCTCGGCATCGGCGATGGCCGCACGGGCCTCCTCGCTGTGCTTCGACTGCGACAGCAGCGGATAGGCGCGCGCCTTGTAGCCGGGCCAGAGACCGACCTCGCCGTCGCGAATCATGACCATCGACTTGACGAAGCTGCCGGTGACGTCGCGGGTCGATCGGTCGAGGACCTGGTAGTCGTGGCCGGTGACCGACGTCAATGCCTCGGGCAGTGTCTCGACGAGGTACTCGGGGTCCGGATTGGCGCTCAGCGCGATGGCAAGGGCCTCCACGACCTGCTCGTCGTGCAGGTCACGCGGCAGCGGACGGCTGATGTATGCCATCCGTGGATCGCGGCTCGGGCCGCGGAAGGCGCGGACCAGGGAGGAGATCATCGGGCCGCGATTGTAACCGCCGGACCTGGCCTCCGACCCGGGGCCGCGGGGCTCCGTTGCTATACTGACTCCCCCGTGACGCACCCTCACTCCGGCGCCAGCTGACCCGCGGGGCGGAGGGCCGAGTTCCAAAACCACAGGGAGAGAAGCCTGTCCGTGCGCGTCAGAAAGGCGGTCCTGCCCGCCGCCGGCTTCGGCACCCGATTCCTGCCAGCTTCGAAGGCCGTACCCAAGGAGATGATGCCGCTGGTCGACCGACCAATCATCCAGTACGCAGTGGAAGAGGCGGCCGCGTCGGGAATCGAGCAGATCATCATCGTCATCTCGGCCGGCCGCAATGCGATCGAGGAGCACTTCGACGCGGACCCCACGCTCGAGCGCTGGCTCGAGGAGCGCGGCGACATCGAGCTGTTGCGGCAGATCCGCCGCATCACGGAGATGGGGACCATCGCGTTCGTGCACCAGAAGGAGCAGCTTGGCCTTGGTCACGCAGTGCTAATGGCCAAGGAGCTGGTTGGCGACGAGCCCTTCGCCGTGCTTCTGAGCGACGACGTGATGCGCAATCCGAATGGCCCGCCGGTCACACGCCAGCTGATCGACATCTACCAGCAGCATCGGGGTTCGGTGATTGCCGCCCAGCGCGTCCCTCCCGAGGAGGCGAGTCGCTACGGCATCATCGCGCCACGCCACGAGGAGGGCCGGCTGGTCGAGATCGAGGACGTGGTCGAGAAGCCTTCGGTCGCCGAGGCCCCGTCGAACCTCGCCGTCCTGGGGCGATATGTCCTTACGCCCAAGATCTTCGACCTGCTGGAGACGACCCCACGCGGATCGGGTGGCGAGATCCAGCTGACCGACGCCATCCGCGAGCTGAGCCAGGAACAGGCGGTCTTTGCCTACCAGTTTGAAGGCCAGAGGCATGACGCCGGAACGCGCCTAGGCTGGCTCAAGGCGAACGTTGCAATGGCCCTCGACTCGGATGCCGCCGACGAGGTGCGTGCCTACATCCGCGGTCTCGACTTGAGAGACTAGAAACCGCTATCGTCCGCGGACCGTCCGAAGGACGCAGCGTGGGAGGAATGGGCCCGTGGAGATGATCGGGCGGCTGATTGGCGGACGCTACCTGCTGCAGGCCCCGCTGGGCGAGGGTGGGATGGCCACGCTCTGGCGGGCGCTCGACCAGCAGCTCGGCCGCGAGGTCGCGGTCAAGCTCCTTCGGCCCCAGTACTCCGCCGACCCGGGATTTGCCGCCCGCTTCCGCCAGGAGGCGCGGGCTGCCGCCTCGCTCTCGCACCAGAACATCGTGAGCGTCTACGACTACGGAACCGATCCTGACGGCGAGACCCAGTTCATCGTCATGCACCTCGTGGAGGGTCGCGACCTCTCCGCGGTCCTGCATGACCGAGGACGCCTGGAAGCTGATGACGCCGTGCGCGTCGCGATCTCGGTGGCCTCCGCCCTCGAGGCGGCCCACCGGCGCGGGATCGTTCACCGCGACGTGAAGCCGGGCAACATCCTGATCACCGACGAGGGGGAGGTGAAGGTCACCGATTTCGGGATCGCCCGAGCGGTGAGCGAGGCGTCGATGACGGTCACCGGCACGACGCTGGGTTCGGTCCACTATTTCAGCCCCGAGCAGGCGCGCGGCGACGAGGTGACCGGCACCTCCGACGTCTACGCCCTGGGGATCGTGCTCTACGAGATGCTCACCGGGCGCCGACCCTTCGAGGGTGACTCTGCCGCCGGTGTGGCGCTCAAGCGATTGACCGATGATCCGCCGCGACCGACCGTCGACGGCCGCCCGCTGCCAGCGGGGCTCGAGGCGATCCTGCGGCGCGCCCTGGAGCGTGATCCCGCCCGCCGCTTCCCCGATGCCGGCTCGTTCGCCGAGGCGCTTCGCGCCTGGCGGCGCCAGCCTGACGATGTGCCGGCCATGGCAGTCGCGGGAATGCCAGAGCCCGCGCCGGCGAGCACGCCGCCGGCGGGCGAGCCGACGATGTACGTGCCCCCGCCCGTGGCGCGTCCTTCGGACCGCACCCCGTACGCGCGGGCGCCGGCGCAGGCTCGGCCGGCTGACGAGGGGTCGCCGTGGTGGATCTGGATCCTGGCCATCCTGGCAGTCGTCCTGCTCGGCGCCATCGGATTCCTGGGCGCGCAGCTGTTTGGTGGTCTCTCGCCGGCACAGGGCAGCCCGACCCCGTCGGTGCAGACGTTCGCCCTGCCGAACTGGGTGGGAAAGTCGATCACGGCCGCAAAAGCCGAGGGGGACAGGCTTGGCCTAACCATCAATGAGCAGCGTGAGGCTTCGAGCACTGTGCCCAACAACGAGGTGATCAGCACGGAGCCAGCCGCCGGCATCCAGGTCAAACGGGGAGACCCGATCACCGTCCACGTCAGCAGTGGCCAGGAGACGGTGAAGGTGCCGTCGGTGATCGGCCAGACCCGTGCCGAGGCCAAGAGCACGCTCGAAGCGAATCACCTCACCCTTGGCAGCGTGACCCAGGAGGCCTCCGCGGCGGAGGCTGGTACCGTGATCCGCACAAACCCGGCCGCCGGGGTCGACTGGCCGACCGGTGGCCAGGTGGACATCGTCCTCTCCCTCGGCCCGACGCCCAGCCCCACTCCCTCCCCGACGCCGGTTCCGACTCCTGCGCCCACCCCAACGCCCATGCCATCGCCGTCGTCGTCTTAGCGGCTGCCGGAGGGCGTCGCACGGAACGGCGTCATGGGTCATCGGTCCCGTTCTGCCGGGCGGGGCGCCGGTGCTAGGATGCGGGCTGCCCATCAATTCCCCTCAAGGTTGGGAGGCGACATCCGAACATGAAAGCCTCGATCACGGTCGACGAATCGACCTTTGAGTCGGAGGTGCTCAACAGCGAGAGGCCGGTCCTCGTGGACTTCTGGGCGCCGTGGTGCGGGCCCTGCCGGCTCGTCTCACCGGTCGTCGAGTCGATCGGCGAGGCGCACGCCGACAAGATCGATACCGCCAAGGTGAATACGGACGAGAACCAGCAGCTGGCGATGCGCTACAGCATCTTCAGCATCCCCACCCTCATCGTCTTCAAGGACGGCCGCGAGGCTGCCCGCCTGGTCGGCTTCATGCCGCAGGAAGCGATGGAGCAGCGGCTCTCCCAGTTCTTCTAGAGCCCTCCGCACCTAGTTCAACGGGCCGGCCAGCGCGCCGGCCCGTCGTCGAACCTGCCCGACCGCGCAGGGACTTCGTGGCGCGCCGACGCACCGCCCAGCACCGCGCACCCCATCCAGCCCCGCTACACTCCCATGCCGGAGGAGCGCGCTGCCCGTGATCATCAAGACTGAGCGTCGGATCGGGATCGACCGCCGCGAGGCGGGAAATCCGTTCGCCCCGGATCGGCGCCAGGGCGATCGCCGCACCATGTGCTTTGAGGTCGAGAACTGCGACCTCTCGATCCGGTATCGGTGTCCGGCCTTCATCCTCCGCCGTCCGTGCTGGGAGCTTTGGGCGGTCGAAGGGATCGGCCCCGCACGCGCCTGCTGCTACAACGACAAGGAGTGTGAGCCGGGACGCTGCGTGATCGCGGAGAAGCGCTTCGCCGCGACCTCCGTCGAGCCCCTGACCGTGCACGTCGGCCGCCGCGGCGTTCCGCTGGGCTACGGGCGTCCGCGGCGCCATTCATGCCCGCACTTCTACCTCACGCATGGCAGCCGTGGTCGCGTCCCCGTCCAGGCGCCGCAACTGCTGCGCACCCTGATGAAGCAGGAGGGCGTCGTCAGCCGCTGCGAGCTGCGGGCCGGCGTGCATCTCGACAACGGCTACGTGACCGATCTCTGCCTCACGGGCACATTCCCGGACTGCGTCTTCTACGAGGACGAGAACAGCGACTGATCTCACGACCGCGGAGGGCGATGGCTTGGACTACCCCGCGGCGGTCGCCGCGCTCCAGTCTCGCGGCCGATTCGGGATCAGCCTCGGCCTGCAACGCATCACCGCGCTGCTCGAGCGCCTGGATCACCCCGAGCGCGGGCTGCACGGCGCCCTCGTCGCGGGCACGAACGGCAAGGGCAGCGTGGTTGCGCTGGCGCGCTCGGTCCTGAAGGCGGCGGGACTGCGGGTCGGCAGCATGCCTAAGCCGCACCTGACGAGCTACCGAGAGCGGATCGCGATCGATGGGGAGCCAATCGGCCCCATCGAATTCGCGAGAGCCATCGCCCGGGTCCTGCCCGTGGCAGATGGTGTCGCCGCAACCCTTGGGCCGCCGACCGAGTTCGAGGTACTCACCGCCGCGGCGGTCGCCGAGCTCGCCGGCGCGGACCTCGATCTGCTCCTGATCGAGGTTGGGCTGGGGGGCCGCCTCGACGCCACGAATGCGCTCGACCTGGGCGTCGCAGCGATCACGAACGTGCAGCACGACCACGAGCGTTACCTCGGAAGCACGCTTGCCCAGATCGGCCGCGAGAAGGCGGCAATTATCAAACCCGGCGATCTGGCCGTGACCGGCGCCATCGGACGCGGGCTGCGCCCGATCCTGGACCGATGCGCCGACCTGGCGATTCCTCTTCGGCGCAGCGGACCCGGGCAGCCGTACCGCGCCACCCTGCGCGCCGCCGACTGGGACGGGATTCTCGTCGACCTTACAACGCCAACACGCGACCTGAGTGAGGTTCGGATCGGACTGCTGGGGGGCCACCAGGCCGCCAACGCCGCGGTCGCGCTCGCCCTGCTCGACGCAGTGGCCGAGGATGCACTTCGGCGCGGGCACCGCTTGGCCATCGACGAGACGGCGCTGCGCCGCGGCCTCCAGACGGCGCGCTGGCCGGGCCGGCTGGAGGTCATACACGGCGGCAGGGAGATCGGCCGCGTCCTGCTCGACGGCGCCCATAATCCGGCGGGCGCCGCTGCTCTGGCCGCCGCGCTGCTCGGGCTCGGGGTTCGGGGGATGCCGATGGTCTTTGGGGCGATGCGCGGCAAGAGCGTGAGCGGCATGCTGCGTGCCCTGGCATCGGTTGACCCTCGGCCGGTCTTCGCGACGGTCCCCGATCCAAAGGCAATTCCCGCGGTGGATCTGCACCGAACCTGGCGCCGAGTGGGCGCACATGACGGATCACCGGGCGCCGGCCTGGTTGCCCGCAATCCTGCGCACGCGCTGCGCCTGGCAGCTGAGCTGCGGCGAGAGAACGAGCCAATCGTGGTTGCAGGGTCGCTCTACCTTGTCGGGGCGGTCCGCGGCATTCTGACCGGGGAGGGGAGTGAGAGCTGATGGGGATCACGCTCCAGTTCGGTGGCAAGACCTGGCTGATGGGGATCCTCAACGTGACGCCCGATTCCTTCTCCGGCGACGGGATCGCGCTTCCGGGCCGGGGCGAGCAGGAGATCGTCGCGGCGGCGCTTGACCAGGCGCGTGCCTTCGTCGCCGCCGGGGCAGAGATCATCGACGTGGGCGCCGAGTCGACTCGTCCGGCGGCAGTCTATGGAGAGCACCCCGAGACCGACGCCGAGACGGAGATGGCGCTCGCCGTCGCGGTGGTAGCGGCCCTGGCGCACGACCTTGCCGGCCGGGTGCTGCTGAGCATCGATACGTCGAAGGGAGCCGTTGCGCGCGCCGCACTGGCCGCCGGCGCCGTCATCGTGAACGACGTGTGGGCCGCGCAGCGCGACCCCGGCACGGCCGAGGCGGCCGCGGCGGCCGGCGCTCACCTGGTGCTGATGCACAACCAGGAGGTCGCTGACTACCCCGAGGGCCTGATGACCACCGTCGTCGCCTGGCTGCGTCACGCTGCCGAGGACGCGGTCAGGGCCGGAGTGCCGCGCGAGCATCTCCTCGCCGACCCGGGAATCGGCTTCGGGAAGACTCCGGCGCAGAGCATCGAGCTGCTGCATCGGCTCGGCGAGCTGAAAGCCGCGGTGGGCCTGCCCCTCGTCGTGGGAACCAGCCGCAAGAGGTTCATTGGCGAGATCCTGGGCGGCCTCCCGGCCAACGAGCGCATCGAGGGGACCGCCGCGACGGTGGCGCTGGCGATCGCCGCCGGCGCCGACGTCGTGCGCGTGCACGACGTGGCCCACATGGCGCGCACGGTCAGGGTGGCCGATGCGATCGTCCGCGCCCGTCCGAACGAGGGGTAGGGTGGATGCAGCATGACCAATGACCGCATCACGCTGCGTGGTATGCACTTCCTGGCGCGCCATGGCGTGACCCTCGAGGAGCGGCTCGAGCCGCAGCCCTTCGACGTCGACGTGGAGCTCGAGACGGACCTCTCGACATCGGCCGCCAGCGATGACTTGGCCGACACGATCGACTATTCCGAGGTCTTCGCGCTCGTGGGCCGCGTGGTCGAGGGGGAGAGCCATCGGCTTATCGAGGCACTCGCCGGAGCCATCGCGGATGCCGTGCTGGCGACGACCACCGCCGATGCCGTCACGGTCCGCGTCCGGAAGCCGAGGGCCCCGCTCCCCGGACCGTTCGAGACGGTCGAAGCCTCGCTCACCCGCCGCCGGGCCGACTGAGGGGCGGGCACCCGGCACGAACAGCCGAGACGCGCCTCCGTGCCCGCCCGTCGGCGCTTACCCGGTGCTGGGGAGGACGCCGAGCTTCACCGTTACGTCGCGCGTGCTGCCGTTGTGGAGAACGCTCAGCGTCACGACCTCGCCCGGCTCGTGGGGCACGATCAGCGACGAGAGGTCGTGGGTCTCATCGATCCGGCTCCGATTCACCGTGAGGATGACGTCACCCTCCTGCAGGCCCGCAGCCTCGGCAGGGCTGCCCGGAAAGACGCCCGATGCTCCGCTCGTTGAGGGAGCGATCAGCGCTCCGTAGTCCACCGACAGGTGCTTCTGCTCGGTGAGGAGCTTGGTGACCGGCTGATAGTAGACCCCGATCCAGGGTCGAACGAGCGGCTTGGCGGCGAGCGCCTGGGCCATGATCGGCTTGGCGTAGTCGACCGGAATCGCAAAGCCGATCCCCTGTGCCTCCTGGCTCACCGCAGTGTTGATGCCGATCACCTGGCCGGCGCTGTTCACCAGCGGCCCACCGGAATTTCCTGGGTTGATGGCGGCATCAGTCTGGATCAGGTTGTTGAGCTGCTCGCTGGTGGCCTGCCCGGCGTCTCCCGCGGTGATCTGCCGGCCGAGTCCCGACACGACGCCGGTGGTGACCGTGTTCTCGAAGGTACCAAGCGGGTTACCAATGGCGATTGCCAGCTGTCCGGGCTCCAGATTCGTGCTCGCGCCGATGGGGGCCGTCGGCAGGTTGCTAGCGTCGATCTTGATGATGGCCAGGTCCGTGAGCGTGTCGATCCCGTAGACATGGGCGTCAAACACGCGCGTGTCGTGGAGCTGGACCTGGAGCTGGTCGGCTCCCTGTACCACGTGGCGGTTGGTCAGGATCCAACCGCGCGCGTTGAAGATGAATCCCGATCCGACGCCGTTCGCGCCCGCTTCGCTCGAACGTGACTGGATGACGACGACGGCCGGCGAGACCTTGCGGACGGCGGTGATGACCGCGGAGGACTCGTCGACATGGACCTGGCTTACGTCGGTACCGCTCGGGCTCAGCGATGATCCGATGCCGGTTCCCTCGGGCCGCACCAGATTGGTGACGGCAATCGCGGAGAGCGATCCCGAGACGACGCCCACGACCAGCGCGACCACGGCGACCGAGGCCATCGGTGAGCGGCGAGTGCTCCCCACGACGGGCTGCACCGGCGGACGCGTCGACCACGCCGGCGCCGCCTCCGGCGGGCCGGCGCGCGCGGAGTCGGCGGGCGGCCCGAAATGCTGGTATTCGAGTGGGTTGGGGTCGTCCTCGTTCATCGCGGCCCACCGATCGTGGCGCCGCCGCGTTGCGGGGCGAGTTCAGCGTACGTAAAGTTTCGTTGACCTTTGTTCATCGGCGTTCCGCGCTGGTGGACGCCGACCGACGACGGCGCAACCGGCGTGGGCGCCGCAGGACCGGAACGCGGCCCGAACGACTCGGCCGCTCGGAAACTTCGACCGGGCCAGGATCGGCAATGCGCGGCAGATGAACGGAGAAGACGGTCCCCTCGGCCACCACGCTCGCGACCTCGATGCTCCCCCAGTGCATCTCTGCGATCGAGCGGGCGATCGCCAGGCCAAGGCCACTGCCCGAGGCGCGCGCCTCCCCAACGTTCGTGCCACGGTAGAAGCGCTCGAAGATGCGTGGCAGCTCCGCCTCCGGAATCCCGGGCCCGGTGTCGCGCACCTCGATGATCGCCTCGCCGACCGCGTCGCGCACGTCGACCTGCACATGCCCACCGCGGGAAGTGAACTTCAGGGCGTTCACGACAAGGTTGTTGACCAGCTGGACGATCCGCTCGCGGTCGAATCGGAGCGAGACCGGCTCGCCAGGGACCGCGGAGCTGAGCGCGATCCCGCGTCGCTCCGCCATCTCGGCGTGGGCCTCGACCACCGAACGGACCGGATCGCGAAGGTCGCCTTCGTGCACATCGAGGGGGAAGATCCCCGAATCGATCCGCGAGAGGTCCAGCAGGTTGGTCGAGAGCCATTCGAGCCGGTGGAGCTGCTCGCTGGAACGGTCGAGGAACTCGGCCCGCGTCGCGTCGTCGAGGGTGCCCTCACGTTGCAGGTCGGTGAAGGTCCGCAACGCGGCGATCGGCGTCCGCAGCTCGTGGCTGACGTCTGCCACGAACTCTCGGAGCCGGTCACGATCGGCCTGAAGCATGCGCAGCGACTCGGAGAGACGATCCGCCATGACGTTGAACTGTGTCGCCAGCTGATCGATCTCGACGACGCTCGATGGCGGCGCTCGCTGATCGAGGTCGCCGCGCGCAAGCCGGCCGGAGACGCGGCGCAGTCGGTTGATCGGGGTCGTCAGCCTCCGCGAAACGAGCAGGCCCACAAGCAGCGATCCGGCGAGCGCCAGTGCGCCCGCGGCGACCAGCGTCCCTCGCACCTGGTCCAGGGTTGCGGCGCGTGACGTGTAGGGATTCGAGATCACTACCCTGAGTTTCAGGTGTCCGTCCGGCGCAACCGAGTCGAGTTGGGGCACCTGTATGGTCAGGCTCGTCTCGACCGGCTGCACCTGCGGGTCCGGGCGTAGGCCCTGGTCCGCGAGCTCCGCGGGCCGCTCAGGCGAGGCAATTGCCGCGCGCGAGCTGTCCTGCATATTGATGATCTCGACCGTAGCCTGGGCGATGTTGTTGGCGGCGCTCTTGGCGATGCGACGACGGAGAACATCCTCGCGGACTTCTCGCGGTGAGAGCTGGTCCGGCGGCTCGTCCTTGATGAGCGACGCCGTAGCGTCGGCGGCCGCCACCAGGCGCGCGTGTGCCTGGTCGACGAAATAGCTCGGCAGGATCTGGAAGAGGGCGATCCCCGAGACGGTCAGGGCGACGAGCGCCACGCTCGCAAGGGCAAGCACCAGGCGGACCTCGAGACGCCGCAGGAACCCGAGCGTCGAACTACTCCTCGCTGAACGCATAGCCGACCCCGCGCACGGTCAGGATGTAGCGCGGCTGGGTGGGATCGGGCTCGATCTTCTCGCGAATGTGGCTGACGTGAACGTTGATGGTGCGCTCGTCCTGCTCGAGCGCGTCGTAATCCCGCACGAGCTCGAGCAGTTGGCCGCGGGTGTACACCCGTCCCGGTCGCGCAGCCATATGACGGAGCAGATCGAATTCCGTGGTGGTCAAGCCGATCCGCGCTCCATTGCGCGTCACCCGTCGTCGCTCGAGATCGATGACCAGCTCCCCGCGACGCAGGACGCGACCGGTCTGGGTATCGGCGAGCTCGCCATACGCGCGGCGCAAGAGAGCCTTGATGCGAGACACCAGCTCGCGAACGCTGAAGGGCTTCACGAGGTAATCGTCGGCGCCGATCTCGAGCCCCACCACCTTGTCCACTTCGTCGGCCCGGGCGGTCAGGAACAGGATCGGCGCATGGGTCTCCCGACGCAGCTGGCGGCAGACCTCGAACCCATCGATGCCGGGGAGCCGCACGTCGAGGACCACGAGCTCGGGCGCCAGCTCGCTGAAGCGCGAGACCGCCTCCTCACCAGTGGGTACCACGGAAACCGTGTAGCCCTCGCGCTCGAGCGCAACCTGGACCCCACGCGCAACCGCAGGCTCGTCCTCGACGATCATGATGTTCGCGGTCATGGGGCACCGATTCTAGACCGAGCCGCCGAACGACAGCTGAGGCGCTCCTTGCCCGCTCCGCGGTCCACTGCTACCATGCCGCCTCGCACCCGCGGGCCTCGTGTCGCGGTTCACCGCGCCCGATGCCACCCAATTCGAGGATCGCAAGGGACCCATGGAGCTTCAGGTCACCGTCGACGCGCGCGCCGCCTTGGGCAAGCATGTTCGCCAGCTGCGCCAGGCTGGAATCGTGCCCGGCGTCGTCTTTGGCCGCGCTCGCGAGTCGATCGCCGTGCAGCTCGACGCCAAGAAGGCCGAAAGCCTGTATCGGACTGCCGGTCGGACGAGCATTGTCCAGCTGGCGGTGGCCGGTGGAGATGCCACCAGCGCCATCATCAAGAGCATCCAGCGTCACCCACTGACAGGGCGGATGCTCCACGTCGACTTCTTCATCGTCGACCTGACGCACGAGATAGAGGTTGAGATCCCGCTCGTCTTCACCGGCGAGCCGCCCGCGATCGAGCTGACCGGGGGCAGCCTCTTCACCAACCTCAGCAGCGTCAAGGTTCGCGCCCTGCCGGCCGACCTCCCGCGCGAGATCACCGTCGACGTCACGCCGCTCGTTGACCTGGATGCCGCCATTCACGTCCGTGATCTTGTGGTGCCCGCCAAGGCGGAGATCCTGGCCGATGGCGACGAGCTCGTCGCCAAGGTCATGCCGCCGCGCGTCGAGGAGGAGGAGCCGACGGTCGAGGCGGCCGAAGGAGAAGAGGGCGCCGAGGAGGGCGAGGAGGGCGCCGCCGAGGGTGGCGAAGAGGCCGAGGCCGGGGAGTCCCCCGGGTCCGGCGAGAGCTAGCTCAGCCGCCTAGCCCTCCGCGTGGTAGCGGCGCTCGCCGCTCTCGGGATCGACGTAGACCCGCATCTGGCGGCCGCTGGTCGGATCCACGAATCGCTCATCTGTCAGCCTGAACGGCGGCCCGGGCGCGGCCTGTTCCCCTCCACCGGGTCCGATTTCGCCGCTCCCCCGCTCGGCGGCTTCGGATCGATAGCGCGACCGTTCGAGCACTAGCGCTACGATCCCCAGCGCTCCGATCACCATCGCCCACAGTCCGCCGATCTGCTGTGCGCCGGCGAACGCGACCAGTCCGCTCAGCAACAGCAGTACGGCTGCAACGGCAACGACGATCCGCGTGATCGACAGCATCGGCGGACGCTATTCAGCCATCGGCTGCGGCGCGCTTGCGTCCTCGGCGACCACCACCGCCGTCCCGTACGCGACGATCTCCGACATCGTGTTGCCGATCTCGCTGCTGTCGAAGCGCATGCTGATCACCGCGTTGGCACCAATCAGGGTGGCGTTCTTGACCATCCGGTCGAGTGCCTGGCGGCGCGTGTCTTCCAGCAGCTCGGTGTACTCATGGATCTCGCCGCCGACCAGCGAGCGTAATGCGGCGGCGATGTTGCCACCCAAACCTCGGCTACGGACCACGAGACCAAAGACGTGGCCCTTCGATTCCGCGATCCGGTGACCTGCGACGTACGGCGTGGTCGTAACGATCATCGATGCTCCTTGACGACGTGCGGCCGATGGTGAATTCCTAGACGCGACCTGCCTGGGCCCTTCCGCGTCGTGCAATGGCGTCGATTGTGACCGCCGCCAGCAGGACTGATCCGGTGATCATCTGCTTCACCGCGGGCTCAAATGAGAGCAGGTCCATGCCGTTCGAGATCGACTGGATGACGAGGATCCCAAGGAGTGCGGCCCAGACCGATCCGCGACCGCCGAAGAGGCTCGTGCCGCCGATCACCGCGGAGGCTATCGCGTTCAGCAGGACATCACCGGATCCCGCCGACTGGTTCACCGCCAGCAGCCGGGATGCGGCCAGGATGCCGCCCCATGCCGCGAATGTGGACGCAAGCATGAAGACCACGACTCGCACCCGTCGAATCGGAATGCCGGCGCGTCGGGCGGCCTCCGCATTTCCGCCTACGGCGAAGACCATCCGCCCAAACCGCGTCCGGCGTGCGACGTAGTCCATCACGACGATCAGGCCGACGAGGAAGACCAGCGAGAGGGGAAGGCCACGGTCCTCCCCGAAGATGAGGATCGCGCCGACCACGCCGAGGGCCACGACAGCCACCCGAAAGCCGATGAAGAAGAGTGGCTCAGCGCGAAGCCCCGCCGCCACCCGGCCGCGGCGCTCAAGGTAGCCCGCGCTGGCGATGTAGGCGACGAAGATCGCACCAATCAGCCATGCGGCTCCGCCGGTGAAGAACGTGCCAGCAAGGCCGACGATGAAGTCGTCGGTCAAGTTCAGGGTTCCCGTGCTGCCGAGGACGAAGAGGAGGGTGCCGGCCCAGCCGATCAGGCCGGCCAGCGTCACCACGAAGGACGGAATGCCGAAGCGGGTGATCCACATGCCCTGGAAGAAGCCGATGGCCAGGCCAACCCCAAGCCCGGCGAGCACGGCCACCGGGCCAGGGAGTCCAAGCTTGATGTTGAGGACTGCCATCACCGCGGCGCACAGGCCGCTGACGATCCCGACCGTCAGATCGATCTCGCCCAGGAGAAGGACGAACACGACACCAACCGCAATCGTCCCGACGGCAGCCATCTGGAGGGCCAGGTTCACCATGTTCAGCGGGTTGAAGAAGGCACCGTGCGACGCCCACCAGAAGACCGCCCAGATCAGCGCCAGGCCGATGACCACCGGCAGCTGGCCCAGCTCTCCCTGGGTCACTCGGGTTCGGTAGAGGGCGATGAGCCCTCCAACGCCTTCCTTCTCGGCGACGAGCCTCGGATCCTCCGCCGCTGCGCCGGTCATGCGGGTGCCGCCTGGGCGGCCGGATTTGCCCTGCTGTCTGGAACAGGCTTGCCCGACACGGCGCCGGTCATCAGCGCAACGAGCTCCTCGCGACCCACGGTCGCGGCGTCATAGGTGCCGACGTATCGTCCCAGGCGAAGCACGGTGATCCTGTCGGCAACCTGGAATACATCTTCGAGATTGTGGCTGATGAGCACCACGCCGTGGCCTTCGTCACGCAGCCGCTTGACGAGATCTAGCACCTCTTTGGTCTGCGCGACGCCGAGGGCGGCGGTCGGCTCGTCGAGCAGAACGACCTTGTTCTCCCACAACACCGAGCGTGCAACGGCGACGGACTGGCGTTGCCCGCCCGACAGCGATGCAATCGCGATTCGGACGCTGGGGATCTTCACCGACAGCCGCTTGAGAACGCCGAGGGAGCGCTGCTCCATCCCGATCTCATCGATGACTCCGAGCGGCCCCATCGGACGGCCAACTTCGCGGCCCAGGAAGAGGTTCGCGACCACGTCGAGGTTGTCGCACAGCGCGAGATCCTGGTAGACGGTGGCGATTCCCAGGGCGGTAGAGTCCTGGGGAGTGTGTATTGCGACCTCCCGCCCCTTCCACCGGATGGTGCCCT
>JALYLE010000150.1 GCA_030774375.1 Chloroflexota bacterium
CCGGATTCGGTGGCCGAGGTGCCTGCCACCACCTGGTACCAGCGCGGCAGGAAGACGATCGCGGCGAAGAATCCCATCATCGCCAGGAACATCGCGAACACGCTGGTGGTGAAGGCGCGGATGCGGAAGAGACCGAGGGGCAGGATCGGCTCCTTGGCTCGCGACTCGACCCAAATGAAGATCGCCGCGAGGGCCAGACCCACGGCAATGAGGCCGCCCACCTGGGGATCGGTCCATTGACCGAACTGCTTGTTCGTCAGGCCGATGAGGATCGGCACCAGGGCCGCGATGAAGACCGCTGCTCCCAGGTAGTCGATGTGCCGGTCCGCATCCTTGTCGCGGACCGTGGGCAGAATGCGCCAAATGACGAAGAGCACCGCGGCGCCGATCGGGAGGTTGACGAGGAAGATCCAGTGCCAGCCGAAGTTGTCGGTGATCAGTCCGCCAATGGCAGGACCGATGAGCGATGAGAGCCCAAACACCGCCCCGAAGAAGCCGAGGTACTTTCCTCGCTCTGAGGGCGAAAAGATGTCGCCGATGATGGCGATCGAGATCGGAAAGAGAGCGCCCGCGCCGAGTCCCTGCAGTGAGCGGAACGCGATGAACTGCCACATGGATCCGGAGATCGCCGCGAGAGCTGAGCCAAGCAGGAAGATGCTCACCCCGAGCACGAAGAACGGTCGGCGCCCGAAGATGTCCGAGAGCTTGCCGTACAGCGGGCCGCTCACGGTGGCTGTGACCAGGTAGCCGGTGAAGGCCCAGATATAGACGTCGTTGCCGCGGAGATCCGTGACGATGACGGGCAGCGCGGTCCCGACCACGGTCTGGTCCAGCGCGGCGAGGAACATGCCGATCAGGACCGCGCCCAGGATCTCCATCCGCGCGCGGTGCGGCATCTCGATGGGCGCGCGGTCGTGTGATTGCTCTTGGGCGGCGACGGACGTGGCGGTCATGCGCAGTGATTCTCCGGTTGAAATGGGTGGAGGCGCTCTGTGGCGGTGGCAGCAAGCCTCGGTGCGCCTGCGCAGTTTATACGACCGAGCGTAAGTGAACGTTAAGAGCTCGGCTCCGCCGACACGCCTCGGCTCCGGCCGGAAACCCCCGAGCCATAAGGCGTCAATGGGCTTGAGGGTCCGTGCCGGATTTGCCCTGGATGCACGAGTTGGAGGGAGAAGTGAGGCTCGCGCCGTACCATGCGCGGCGTGCGAGAACTGCTGATTCGGCTCATCTCGATCGCCGATGAGCCGTCCGATGACGACGACATTCGCCTGCGCAAGCGGGTCGGGGTCGTGGCGGGCTACCTCACCGTGATCGCACCCCTGTCGGTGATTGGCGCCGCCCGAGACCGCGCCATCGGGCTGCCACTTGGGCTCAGCCTTTCCGTCCTGGGCGTCGTGAACCTGGCGGTCCTGGCCCGAAGTCGGCGCTTCGAACGATACGTGGTCGTGCTGATCTCGGCAGGCACCATCTTCACGGTGGCCACCATAATCCTGCAGGGTGGGGTGGACGCGTCCAGCGCGGCGATGATGTGGGCCTTCCTGGCGCCGGTCTTCGCCATCCTCGCGCTCGGGCCGCGGCCGGCAATGGCCTGGTTCATCGTGTTCCTGGTGGCACTGGCTGCGGTTGTTGCCATCGATCCCGTGGTGAGCGGTGCAATTCCGCCGCCGCCCTACGGTCAGCGCCTCCTTTCCTACGCGTTCAACATTGGGGCACCGGCAGCCATCATCTTTTTCTTGCTGCGCTATACCGATCTCCGTCGACGCGAGGCGCAGGCTCGCTCCGAGGAGCTGCTCACGAACGCCATACCGATGTCGATTGCCAAGCGGCTGCAACACGGTGAGCAGCGCATCGCCGAGGCTTACCCCGAGACGACGGTCCTCTTCTCGGACATCGTCGGCTTCACGCCCTGGGCGCAGCGCACGAACCCGGATCGAGTAGTCGGTCTGCTCGATGCGCTCTTCACCCGTTTCGACGAGCTCGCCGCGACGTGTGGGGTAGAGAAGATCAAGACCATCGGCGATGCGTACATGGCGGTGGCCGGTGCCCCTGATGCGCGGGCCGACCACGCGGAGGCGGCGATCGCTCTGGCCCGAGGCATGCTCGACGCTGGGCGAGATTGGTGCAGAGCGAACGCGGTCGAGCTGGAGCTGCGCATCGGCCTGGCATCCGGGAAGGTGGTGGCTGGCGTCATCGGTCAGAAGCGGATCCTCTTCGACCTTTGGGGCGACACGGTGAATACCGCCTCACGGATGGAATCCTCCGGCCTGCCCGGGCGAATTCAGGTGGCGCCCGCGACCTGGACGCTGTTGCGGGAGCAGCACGCCTTTGAGCGGCGCCAGGTTGAGGTGAAGGGCCTCGGACCGATGACGACCTACCTGCTTGCGGAGGCGGAGCCTGCGTAGGCCTGTCGTCAACGCTCGTCCGGATGGGTCCTTGGTGCCCGCTTGGCCGCTGCGTGCGCGACCGCAAAGGCGCGGCTCTCTTCGCCGCCGTACTCCTCGAGAGCATTGTTGAAGGCCCTCAGGAAGGCATGCTTCTGATGCTCGCTGTACTGGTCGACCTGTTCCCTGGGTAGATCAGAGACCTTCTGGTATGGCATACCATCGGCATGCAGCAGAACCGATGCCAATCCGGGGCCCACTTGCGGGAGGCACGACGGCTATGGCACGACCCGTGCTCGTCTGACCGGTAGATGCATATCGCGATGAACGCGCGGTCAGGAAGGAGACGATGACCTTCAGGCCTGACGCCAAGCTCGATCCCGGTCAGGTCCGCGACATGCGCGGCCGCGGCGGGGCCGTGGCGGTTGGCGGGGGGCTGGGCGGCGTAATCCTCGTTGCGATCGTGCTGCTGCTCGGGGGCAGTCCGTCCGACGTGGCGACCATCCTCGACGGCCAGACGGTCGGCACACAGGAGGCCAACGACCTCACCCAGGAGTGCCAGACCGGTGCCGACGCCAACAAACGCGAGGACTGCCGCATCATCGGCTATGTGAACAGCATCCAGGCGTACTGGACCAAGGCAGTGAAGGGCTACACCCCTGCGCCGACCACCTTCTACACAAATTCACTCAACACTGGCTGCGGGACGGCCACCAGCTCGGTTGGACCTTTCTATTGCCCTCCCGACGCCACGATCTATATCGACCTGGGCTTCTTCGATGCGCTCCAATCGCAATTCGGTGCCCAAGGCGGGCCATTCGCGGAGGCGTACGTCATTGCCCACGAGTACGGGCACCATGTTCAGGACGTCCTGGGCACCCTGAAGACTGGCTCAGGTGGCACGGGGGCTGAGAGCCAGTCGGTGCGCACAGAGCTCCAGGCCGACTGCTACGCAGGGATATGGGCGAACCACGCCGTATCGACAGCCTTCCTCGAGCCGATCACCCCGGCTCAGGTCGCCCAGGCCATGGACGCCGCATCGACCGTCGGGGACGATCGCATCCAGGCGCAGACCCAGGGACAGGTGACGCCGGAGACGTGGACCCACGGGTCATCGGCACAGCGCCAACAGTGGTTCAAGACCGGGCTCGACAGCGGCGACCCCAACGACTGCGATACCTTCAGCGCACCGCTCTAGGCGCGAGAGCCGATGATCTGAACCCCGGTCATCGGCTCGCCGTCGCCTCTACGTGCACCGCGGCGCCAGGACCCTGGCGCAGCGCCGGCCACTCCGTCGCGATGGCGCACGCCTCCTCCAGGTCTGCCGCCTCGAGCACGATGAAGCCGCCGAGCAGCTCCTTACCCTCGACGAACGGGCCATCGGTGACCACGGGTTGATTCCCGCGCACCCGCACCGTGCGCACGAGCTTGGGCCAGGCGAGCTGCTCGCCGCCCTTGATTCGCTCGCCGTGCTTCGCGAACCAGACGTTGTGCCGCTCGATCTCGGCCTGCCGCTCGGCCTCGGTCATGTCGAGCCATCGGCTGGCATAGTCAGGGTCGGGATAGGTGAACAGGACGAATCGTGCCATCGGATCCTCATGGCCTCCGCGATGCGATAGGCGCGCAGTGGGCGTGCCGTCCGAACCTATGACGATTCTCCGGCTTCGCCATCGACGAATCCCTCAGATTCGCTTGAGCCCGTCTCTTTGGGACGCTGCCATCTCGGTTGATGCGCAGGACCTTGCCGTTGAGGCGGTCGCGCTGCTGCGCCAGGTTCACAGTTCGCGCCGAGTTCGCGTCGCCGACGGTGAGCCAGATATGGTCTGTCGCGTCCATCTCGACCGCGCACCCGTTGTGGTTCTTGTTCGCCCGCATGCCGGTGATCAGCGGCGGCCCATCGACGGTGAGCGCGTTGTCCTTGCCGAAGCGGAAGCGCAACAGCTCGTTGACTGCTGGTGCCTTGCCTTCGGCTCCGTCCGGATCGCGTGTCGCGCACACGTAGGCGTATGGGAACTTTGCAAACTCGCGATCGACGGCGATCCCCAGCCCGCCGCCCTCACCCAGGCTCAGCACGTCCGGGATCTGGACCGTGCTCAGCAGCTCAGCATCCGCCTTGGCGCTGGCGTAGATGCGGATCCGCCCCTCGCGCTCGGTGACGACCATTCGTCCGTCGGGCGTCAATGCGATGTCCCAGGGGATTAGTAAGCCATTCTGGATCACCGTCACATCGAGGTCGCCGGCGGCAACGGTTTCGCCCGGCTTCGCCGGGCCGGACGCTTTTTGGTTGGCGCCGCCACCGCCCGAGGGGCCGGTTGCCTGGACGCCACAGGCCGTGGCGAGGAGCACGAGGACCAGCGGGACACCGATCAACGGGCGATGGAGCATCGGACCTCGCATGTGAAACGGCGGCGCACAGTCTACCGCCTCGGTTCGGCATTTCAGGGGGATCTAGAGAGGTCGAGCCCTGCACCCTGGCAGTAAGAAAGGCGGGCATCCAACGAATTGAACACCCGCCCCTCGGCGCGTCTCGCGCGTGAGTCCGGTTGGCCTCGAGGCCAGCGGACGATACCGGACCCTCTAGTAGTCCATCCCTCCGCCGCCCATGCCGGGCATCGGAGCCTTCTCCTTCTCGGGGAGATCGGTGATGATCGTCTCGGTGGTGAGGAGCAGCGCGGCCACGGAGGCTGCGTTCTCCAGCGCCGATCGGGTCACCTTGGCCGGGTCGATGATGCCGGCCCCGAACATGTCGGTGTACTCGCCCTTCTGAGCGTCGTACCCGTGGCCGGGCTCCATCTTGCGGACCGCGTCCACCACGACGGAGCCTTCCTGGCCGGCGTTGTACGCGATCTGGCGGAGAGGCTCCTC
>JALYLE010000151.1 GCA_030774375.1 Chloroflexota bacterium
CAGAACGGGCTCCTCTTCGTCGACTACACGCGAACGGGTGACGGGGCGACGGTGGTCAGCGAGTTCCACGCATCCGGCGACAACGCGGACGCCAGCAGCGAGCGGATTCTCCTGGTCGTCGACCAGCCGTTCGCCAACCACAACGGTGGGCAGATCGCCTTCGGACCTGACGGCTACCTGTACATCGGCCTGGGGGATGGCGGCTCGGAGGGAGATCCACAAGGGAACGGACAGAACACGCACGCCTTGCTCGGCAAGATTCTGCGTATCGACGTCGACCACGCGGCAGCAGGCAAGCCCTATGCCGTCCCCGCCGACAACCCGTTTGCGCCCGAGGGAATTCGTCCCGGTGCGGGCCTTCCCGAGATATGGGCGTACGGCCTGCGCAACCCTTGGCGCTTCAGTTTCGATCGAGGGTTCGGCGACCTGTACATCGGCGACGTCGGAGGCAGCGCCGAGGAGGAGGTCGACCGCCAGCCCGCGGATTCGCATGGCGGCGAAAACTACGGTTGGAACGTCATGGAGGGAAGGCAATGCACGGCGAACCCGTGCGACCAGCGCCCGTACGTGCTGCCGATCGTGGAGTACGGCCATGACCGCGGTTGTGTGGTGACCGGCGGCTACGTGTACCGCGGTTCGAAGCAGCCTACGCTGCAGGGTGACTACCTCTTCGGCGACTACTGCTCGGGGACGGTCTTCAGCCTGCAGGTGGACGAGGGTGCCGATACGCCGATCGCCGTGCTCGCCTCCGGCAAGCGCATCAGCAGCTTCGGCGAGGGCGAGGACGGAGAGATCTACCTCGTCGACATCGGGAGTGGCGGCGTCTTCCGCCTGGTAGCCGGCTAGGAGTCTCCTGCCTGCGTTGCAACCAGGACACTCGAGTGGGCACGCCGGCTGGCGGCTGGCGAGCCTAGACCGCGCCCAGGGCACGCAGGCTGATCCACGCGTCGCGCGTGATGACCAGGTGGTCGACAAGCTCCACGTCGAGGAGCCGGCCTGCCGCGGCAAGCTCGGCCGTGATCCGCAGGTCCTCGCCAGACGGCGCCGGGTCTCCGCTCGGGTGGTTGTGCGCGACAACGATGGCGGCGGCGTTGCGCCGGATCGCGTCGCGAAAGACCTCGGCCACGCGCACCGAGGAGCCGGCGAGGTTGCCAACATACACGGTGACCACGCCCGTCACGACATTCTTGGTGTTCAGGAGCGCCACTCGGAGCTCTTCGCGCTCGAGCGGTCCCATCACCGGCATGAGGCGAATCGCGAGGTCGGCGGGCGTCCGAATCTGCCACCGATCGGCCGGGAGCCGCGCCGCTCCTCGCCGCACGAGCTCGACCACCGCGGACGCTCGGACGGCGGCCGACGGAGCAACGCCCGCGTCGATGAGCTCATGTGGCGTCGCGCACGCCGCCTCCGCCACCCCGCCCAGCCGCTCCAGCGTGACGGCAGCATCGGCAAGCCGCAGATGGCCCACCAGCGCCATCAGCTCCACGTCTCCGAGGGCGGACGGGCCGACCTGCAGTGCACGAATCGACAGGCGATCGCGCCTCGAGTCGCGCGGCTCGGGAAGCACCCCAAGGTCGATGGTCGACGGGCGCGTCATGCACGGAAGGTAGCCGGAGCGGCTGACCGGCTGATTACGCCGCGCTTACCGGGCCAGCGATCCGCGCGGTCGTCCCCCGGCGACCCCTCAGCGGCTGGCGATCAGCGCGATCGCGGCAAGCAGGTTGAAGCCGGCATGCACGCCGAGGTTCAGCGGCAGGCTTCGCCATCGGACGTAGATGAGGCCCAGCAGGAACCCGAGCGGCACGATTGCCACGAGCGCCAACCACGACCCGCCCAGGAGATGAATGAAGGCAAAGAGCAAGGATGATCCGATCACGGCCCGGGTGGTGCCGTACTCGCGTTCCCAGGCATTGAGGACGAGCACCCGGAAGAAGAGCTCTTCCGCGAGGGGCGCCACGACTACCAGGGCGAGGATCGCCGTAACGGGCGGGAGATCGCGCGCCAGGTTGACGACCGCCTGCTCTCCGTTCGGCTCAGTGCCGGTCAGCAGCTTGATCAGGAAGGAGACGCCGATCAACAGCAGATCGGCGGCGAATGCCGCCACCAGACCGATCAGCACCCCGATCCCCAGGCGTCGGCCGGTCGCGGCGCCGTCCGCCAGCCGCACGCCGACGAGCGCCCGTGGCGCCAGGGAGAAGACCCCAACCGTGATCAAGAAGCTGGCCGGGGTGAGCAGGATCAGCACCGCCGCCACTCCTGGACCCGCCAGGTGGTTGAGGTCGCCGCCGGCCAGCAAGATCACCGGGACCCCCAGGTTTCCGAGGACGATGACGAAGGCGAGCAGCACGAAGATGGAGGGGCCGCGGTAGCGGTCCGGCGGCAGGGCGCGCCGCCGGATGATGGCCGCAAGCGCAGCCCAACCGAGGCCACCGGCGGTTGCGGCCAATCCGACGATCGTGATCCAGGCGCCGAGGGCGAGGCTGGCGCCGGGCTGCTGGGCGGTGATGAACGCGACCTCGACGAGCCCGCCAATCGCGACGATAAAGCCCAGGGCGGCCATCACCCAGCCTGGCCAACGAGGGGGACCTGGTGGCAGCTCCTCGAACCGCGGACGCGTGCGGCCCGGGCTATCGGCGCTCGTCAGCTGGTCGTGTGGGCCCAGATCAGGCGAGGATGGCTCACCGCCCGCTGAGAGCTCCGTCGCCGGGGCTTGTCGCGCGTCGGGGTCCCCGTTCTGTGGCGGCACCGGGTGCGCCGGTGGCGCCTGGTCCAAGGGTCTCGCCTAGGTGTTTGTCGCGCGACGCAGCAGCCCGGGGTCGGTTGGAATCTCCCCGCCTTCGCGGCGCTCGCTGCCCGCCGCAGTGGCGGGCGATGCCGTTCGCGCCGCGGCGACGCGCGCCGGGACGCGGGCGCGCTCCAGCTCGGTGCCGCAGTAGGCGCAGATTCCCCACTCGGGCTCCGCCAGGCGGCTGCACGTCGGACAGACTCGATGCAGGCGTGTCCGGCAGTTGGGGCAGACGAGCCAATCGCTGCCGACCCTTTGGCGACAGGTTGGGCAGAGGCGGTTCTTCTCGACCTCGGCCAGGAGAGTCTCCTCTGCGAGGGAGCGCTCGTAGACCTCGGCCAGGGTCTCGCGGGGCCGGACGATGAGGTAGAGCACGACGGCAAGCAGGAAGACGACCGGAGTGAAGAAGATGATCAGCGCCGCGGCGAAGTACGGCAGGATCGGATTCTCAGTGCGCGCCTGCATGTCTCGGAACGCCCAATATGCGGTCCCCAACCAGAGCAGCACGGCATAGATGACGATCAGCTGGCCGACGAGACCAACGAGCGGATTGCTGATGAAGGAGTTCCAGATCGCTCCGGGATCCGGCAGGCCTTCCATGATCTGCTTGGCCCCTTACTCAGGCATCGACGCGGGCATCCCCCGCGCTCGGACCGGCGGCCATCCTACCAGATAGGTCCGAGGGCGAGTCCTTGGCAGCCAGGGAGCGAAGCGTGCTGATCAGGAGCCGATGCTCGACGGCAAGCACCCGGTCGGCAAGGGCTTCTGCGGTCTCTCCGGGCTGGACCGCGACCCGCGCTTGCGCCAGGACCGGGCCGGCGTCGAGCTCGTCGGTCACTTCGTGAATCGTGACGCCCGTCTCCTCGTCGCCCGATGCGAGCACCGCGGCGTGCACCGCGACACCCATCATCCCTCGCCCCCCGTGGCGGGGCAGGAGGCTGGGATGGATATTGATCGTACGGCCGGCGAACTTCTCGAAGTAGGGGCCACGCAAGAGCTGGTCATACCCGGCAAGGAGCGCAACATCCGCGCCGGAATTGCTGACGGCCAGACCGATGGCGGCGTCGCGGGCGCCGGCATTGGCGAAGCTGGCTCGGTCAAGGACCATGGTCGGCACTCCGTGGCGTGCCGCGATATCGAGCGCCGGAATGGCGGGCCGATTGCTGACGACCAGGACCGCCAGCACGTTCGGCAGGCGCCGATCCCGTATGTCGTTCAGGATCGCCGCAAGGTTCGAGCCGCGGCCGGAGACCAGGATCGACAGCCGCATCGGGACGGGTCTAGCGGAAGACCACGCGCGGCCCGGCATCGGTGACTGCCGTCACGCGCCCGATGCGACGTGCCTGAGGGACCGCCTCGAGGGCGCGCTCGACCTGGTTGGCCCGCACCACAACCGTCATCCCGATGCCGAGGTTGAAGACACGGACCATCTCATCGTCGGCGATGTCGCCCCGCTCCTGCATGAGCGTGAAGATGAGCGGGACCTGCCACGTCCCGGTCTCCACCTCGACGCCGAGCCCTTCGGGAAGGGTGCGCGGAATGTTGCCTACCCAGCCGCCGCCGGTGATGTGGGCGCAGGCCAGCAGGTCGCCCCGGGCGGATCGCAGGGCCCGGCGCAGGGTCCGCAGCTCGTCGAGGTAGGACCTGTGCGGAGCGAGCAGGGCCTCACCGATCGTCCCGTCGAGCCCTGGCACGCTGGTGCCCCATTCGCTCTCCGGGAAGATGCGGCGCGCGAGCGAGTAGCCATTCGTGTGCAGCCCACTGGATGGCAGGCCGAGCAGGACGTCGCCGGCGCGGACCCGTCGGCCGTCGATCAGGTCGCGGCGAGCGACCACACCCACGATGAAGCCCGACAGGTCGAAGTCGTCGTCGCGGTAGATCCCCGGCAGCTCCGCGGTCTCGCCGCCGATCAGGGGTGTGCCGGCGGCTGCGCATGCGTCCGCAATGCCGCGCACGATCTGCTCGACGAGGTCGGCATTGAGATGGCCGACGGCGAGGTAGTCGAGGAAGAAGAGCGGGTCTGCGCCAACGACGGCGATGTCGTTCACGTTCTGGTTGACCAGATCGACACCGATCGTGTCAAAGCGTCCCAGGGCGATGGCGACCTTCAGCTTGGTGCCGATCGGATCGGTGCTGGCGACCAGGATCGGACTCGGATGTGCCCTGGGGTCGAAGCGGAAGAGCCCGCCGAAGCCGCCCACCCCGGCCAGGACAGCCGGCGTCGCGGTCGCCGCCGCGGCGCTGGCGATCAGCTCGACCGCTCGCTGCGCCTCGTCGATGTCGACCCCCGCCGCTTGATAGCTGCTGGTCGCCGCCATTGGTGCTCTGCTCACCCGCGCTCGAGCGCGAACTTGTCCACGTCGAGCGGCACGTCGATCGGGTATCGCCCGTCGAAGCAGGCCGTGCAGAAGCGCGACCCATCGCCCCCGACCGCGGCCAGCAGACCCTCCTGGGACAGGTAGCCGAGCGAATCGGCACCGATCGCGCGGCGGATCTCGTCGCCGGTGTGGGTCGCGGCGATCAGCTCCGAGCGCCGGCCGGTATCGACACCCATGTAGCACGGGTAGGCCATCTGCGGGGAATGGATCCGGACGTGGACCTCACGCGCGCCAGCCCGGCGCAGCATGGCCACGATGGGGCCTGTCGTGGTCCCGCGCACGATCGAGTCGTCGACCACCACCACCCGCTTGCCGCTGAGGACCTCCGGGAGTGGGTTGAACTTCATCCGCACTCCCTGGTCGCGGGTCCGCTGCGCGGGTTGGATGAAGGTACGGCCCACGTATCGGTTCTTGATGAGCCCTTCGCGGTACGGGAGCCCCGACTGCTCCGCGTAGCCGACGGCGGCGGGGATCGCCGAGTCCGGGATCGGGATCACCAGGTCGGCATCGGCCGGATGCTCCATGGCCAGGCGTTGGCCCATCCGAATGCGGGCCTCGTAGAGCAGGCGGCCACCGATGACGCTGTCGGGACGGGCGAGATAGACGAATTCGAAGACGCAGAGCCGTTCGCGACTGCCGTTGACCGTCGGGCGGTGGGCGTGGACCCCCTCCGCGTCGATGGTGAGCACCTCCCCCGCCTCGACATCCCGCACGAATTGCGCACCCATGGCGTCGAGCCCGGCACTCTCCGAAGCGATCGCCCAGCCAGCGGGGTGGCCGTCCGCGGCAGGCAGGCGCCCCAGCGCGAGGGGGCGGAAGCCAATCGGGTCGCGAGCGGCAACCAGAGCTCGGTCGGTGAGCATGGTGAAGGTGTAGGCGCCGATGGCCCGATGGAACGCGCGCTCCACGCGCTGCGCCCAGCTTCGTCCCGGCGCGTTCGCGATGAACTTGGCAAGCACCTCGGTGTCGGAATGCGTGACGAAATCGACGCCCTGCTCACCGAGCTCGTCGCGGAGCCATGTCGCGTTCGTGAGGTTTCCGTTGTGGCCGAGCATCAACTCGCCGAGGTCACCGCTGGCGTATACCGGCTGGACGTTCGGCAACGTGTTCGAACCGGTCGTGCTGTACCGAGTGTGGCCAATCGCTATGGTTGTCGGGGCGCCGGTGCCGGGCCCCTCATCGCCGGACTCGAGAGCGTCGAGCGTCTCCTCGTCGAAGACCTGGCTCACGAGCCCGAGGCGCTTGTGCAGGCGGAGCGACGTGCCATCCGAGGTGGCGATCCCGGCCGACTCCTGGCCACGGTGCTGGAGCGCGTGCAGTCCGAGATACGCGAGCCGCGCAACAGGGTGCCCAGGGGCGTAGATGCCCACCACGCCACATTCCTCGCGCGGCCCATGTGAATCGTAGAGGGGCAGCTCGGCGAGGGCGGTGTCAGCGGGGTGCAGCTGTGCCTTTGTGTGGTCCGCGGGCAACGAGATCTGCCGCGTCACGCTCAATGTCCGAGCCGGGAATCGGGCACCGCCCCATGATACCCGGCCGTCGCCGATGGGCGGTGCGCAGAGTCGCACAGATCCGGTCCACAACCGCCGCCAAAGGTACTGGCGCAGTACTGCACGGCACCCCACGCGGGCCCTGCCGCCTTCACGGAGACGGTGACGCGGTGCACTCCCTGACCATCGGGCCATGGCCTGCGACCAGCGTTCAAGCCATCCTCGCAGGACTGTTGGATTTGCACTCGAGGAGCCATGCTCCGGATCGTTCGCATACTGGGATTCCTGGCTCCCCTGGCCGTGACCGTCTGCGCAACCGTGGTGCTGGTCCTGATGCCCCAATCGGCTGCATCACAGCGGTTCCTGGTGGTCAGCCTGGTGATCGTAGCCGCGGCGGCGGGCATGACGAGCATGGCGCTCGTCGCCTGGAGCTACGTCGGCTGGCGCTTCAACCAGATTGCGGCGGCCCTCGAGTCAACGCTCATCGCTGAGACGCCCACGGTACTGGTCGAGCGGGGCATCGCCGCGGAACGGCGCCTGGCTCGCTCCTTCAATGCGGCCACCGGCGCATTCCTCCAGGTGGAGGTCCGCGCGACCCACGATCGGCTCACCGGGATCGCCAACCGCGAGACGCTGCTCGCCACCCTGAGCGCCGAGGTCGAGCGCGCCGCGCGCCACTACAAGCACCTGGCGGTGGCATTCATCGACATCGACCGCTTCAAGCCGATCAACGACAGCTACGGGCACAATTCCGGCGACGCGGTCCTGCGGCAGGTCGCGGCGATCGTCGCCGAGAACGTCCGCCCCTCCGACCTGCTCGGCAGATACGGCGGCGAGGAGTTCATGCTGATCCTTCCCGAAACGACCGCCGAGCAGGCCGTCGAGATGGTCGAGCGACTCCGGACGATGGTCGCCTCGACGTCAATGATCATCGCCAACCAGCAGTCGACGACCGTCACGATCAGCATCGGGGTCGCTGGCGGCCGCGGCAGCGAGCTGCAGATCGACGCCCTCGTCGACCGAGCCGACGCGGCCATGTATGCGGCCAAATCGTTGGGGCGCAACCGCACCTATCTCTTCCGCGAGCTCGACGAGGGCTCACCCGTCCGCCGCGCCCCCATCTCCTCCGACCGGCGCTCGGCGGCGGCCGCCATCGGTCAATGGGCCAGTGACACGGCGACCGAGGCGCTCGCCTCGGTGCTGGCCCCCCAGCCGCATCATCGCGGTCGGCCCTCGGACATGATCGCCTCACTCGCGACCGGCATCGCCTTCGAGCTCGGCGTGCCTGCCGAGGAGATCGAGCGGATCCGGATCGCCAGCCTGCTGCATGACCTCGGCAAGCTGGCGGTTCCGGCGGAGATCCTGGACAAGCCCTCGACACTCTCGGATCCGGAGTGGCAGGCTGTCGGTGAGCACCCGCGCATCGGTCAGGTGATCCTCGAGGAGGCGTCGGCCCTGCGGGATGCAATCCCGGTGGTGCTCCACCACCACGAGCGCTTTAACGGGACCGGATACCCCCACGGCCTGCGTGGCAATGAGATCCCACTCGGGGCTCGCATCGTGGCGGTCGCGGACGCGTACCACGCCATGGTCCACGAACGGCCGTATAAGTCGTCACTGACCCACGGCGAGGCGCTTGACGAGCTGCGCCGCAACGCGAAGACCCAGTTCGACCCATACATCGTCGAGGTCTTCTGCCGGCTCTATGCCGAGGGCGTGCCGCCCGATGGGCTCGAGGAGGTCTACCGCCTCCACGAGCGGGCCCGCGGCGGCCTGCAGCAGCTCGATCCCCGCACCGCAGCCAAGCTGCTCGGCGCCGGGACCGGCGACTCGAGCATCGGCAGTCAGCACGTACACGACGAGGAACCCCAGGAGGAGCTGCAATCGCGTGCACTGGCGAGGCCAGAGCCGGTGCGCAGATCACGCAGCCGACGCCGTCCGATCAGGGAGGCGTCCGGATGAGTCGGCGTCGCACCGCCGCGCTGTTTGCCGTCTTTGCGGCGGCAGCCCTGATTCCGGTACCGGTGCTGTCCGCGTCGCCGACTACCGCCTCGCGGCCGTCGATCAGCGACGGTCAGACCACCGAGCCCAGCGCATCGAGCGATCCCGTGCTGGCAGTTGCCCCGACAGTCACCACAACTCCCCCACCCAACGCGCCGGCGAGCACACCCAGCGCCAGCGCCCGGCCGGCCACCGCGCCTTCCAGCGCACCTGCCACACCCCGACCGGCACGCGCGCCGGCCACGCCCAAACAGAAGGCGTCCCCACGGGCGTCGGTCGCCGCCGCTCCGGTGGCGTCGGCTCACCTCACATCCGCGCCGACCGCGTCCGGCGCGGCCGCCCTGCGGGGTAATCCGGGCGCCGGAGGCGGTCTGCCGTTGGGCGCCACCCTGGCGCTCGCCGCCATCGCGGCGCTCTGCCTCTTCGTGACCTACGTCGTGCTCTTCGGCCGCTCCCGCCGCGGCCGCGCTGTGCGTGCACCGGAAGGAGCCGCCGCGCAGAGCGCCCAGAAGGACGCTCCAGGAGCTACCCCGGCCGCGACCCGCCGGACGCGCCTCTACCCCTCCGACGACCCGATCCTGAAGGCGATGGGCCTGGGAAAGGATGCGCCGACGATCGCCCCGCCGGAGGCCGACCCGCCGAGCGCCGCCGGGCGCAAGGTGCGCCGGGTCCGTCCACCCAACGAGCCACCGAAACCGTGAGCCGCGACTGATCAGACGGGCGTCGCCCAGGCCCCCTGCAGCTCGGTCAGCGCGATCCGAATCTCCTGGCCGCCGAGCGTGGCGCCGGCATCGATCACGAGCTCGTCCCCTCCCGCACTCCCCAGCCTGGCGGCCGCAATCCGGGCGGCGTTCACCGCCTCCGTCAGCCGGTCGATGGCGCCCTCTCCGACGCTGACCAGGACCCGGCCGGTCCGCTCGCCGAAGAGCGCGGCGGTGGGGAGCTCTCGCGCGGCCGGCGGAAGCTCGATGCGCGCACCGATGCCCGATGCGATCGCCAGCCGAGCCAGCGCAAGGCCCAGCCCGCCAATCGACAGGTCGTGGGAGCCGCGGATCACCCCATCGCGGCCGAGCTCCGGCAACAGGACGACCAGGCGGCCGGCGGCCGCCAGGTCGAGACGCGGGCGGCCCCCAAAGCGGCCACGCCGCCAGGCGAACTCAGACGCGGCGAGGCTCGCCGCATCCCAGCTGGGCTCGCCAAGGAGCCAGACCTGGTCGCCAGCCTGCCAGCGCATCGGGACAGCCGCGGATCGATCGTCCAGCAGCCCGACGGTGCCGATGACCGGAGTCGGAAGGATCGGCCCAGTCGGCGTCTCGTTGTAGAGGCTCACGTTCCCCGAGACGACTGGCACGCCCAGGGCGGCGCAGGCCTCACCGACGCCCGCCACCGTCTCTGCGAGCCGCCAGTAGCCACTCGGCGTCTCCGGCGAGCCAAGGTTCAAGCAGTTCGTGATGCCGATGGGTGTGGCGCCCGCGCAGGCAACGTTCAGAGCACCCTCGACGACCGCGGCAGTCGCTGCCAGGCGCGGGTCGAGCGCACCCAGGCGCCCAGGACCATCGAGCGCCAGCGCGATCCCCCGCGGCGATCCCTTCACCCGCAGGAGCGCTGCATCGCCGGCCCCGGGACCCACGAGCGTGTTCGTCCCGTTCATGTGGTCGTAGCGGCGCCAGATCGACTTTCGGCTCCGGGCGTTCGGAGCGGAGAGCAGCTCCAGCAGAGCGGGGGATGAGACACGCTCGCGGGCGAGATCGTCGAGCGGCTCGGCCGACCGCCGCTCGAGATCCTGCGGAGGCGCGCCCGGCAGGATGTAGCGCGGCGCATCGTCGACGAGGGCACGCCCCGGGAGCTCGCAGACGATCGTCCCGGCCGCGCGTGCTCGAACGACCGGCTCGTCAATCACCCTCCCGATCGTGACCGCGTGCAGCTCGAACCGGGTGAAGGCCGCCTGGACCTCTGCCTCGCGCCCGGCGCGAACCACGAGCAGCATCCGCTCCTGCGACTCGGAGAGGAGGACATCGTAGGGCGTCATGTGTGACTCGCGTCGGGGCACAAGGTCGAGGTCGACCTCGGCGCCGCAGCCACCGCGCGCCGACAGCTCGGCCAGCGCGCAGGTCAATCCGGCCGCTCCCAGATCCTGCATCGCGATCACCGCCTCGCTCCGGGAGAGCTCGAGGCAGGCCTCCATCAACAGCTTCTCGAGAAATGGGTTGCCGACCTGCACCGCAGGCCTGCGCTCCTCGCGATCCTCGCCGAGCGTCGCCGAGGCGAAGCTGGCGCCCTGGATACCGTCGCGTCCGGTCGAGGCGCCGACGAGCAGCAGCGCATTGCCGATTCCGGCGGCTCGCGCCAGGGTGATCTCGTCATGCCGCGCGATCCCCACGCACATGGCGTTGACCAGCGGGTTGCCGTTGTAGCTGGCATCGAAGAAGAGCTCGCCCCCGACATCAGGAATCCCGATGCAGTTGCCGTAGCCCGCGATCCCGCCAACCACACCATCGAGCAGGTAGCGGTTCCGCGCTGCAGCCTCGGCATCGGTCTGGCCGGAACGATCCTCGGCTGGGTCGAGCGGCCCGAAGCGGAGCCCGTTCAGCAGCGCAAGCGGGCGAGCCCCCATGGTGAAAACGTCGCGGATGATGCCCCCGACGCCCGTCGCTGCCCCCTGGTACGGCTCCACGGCAGACGGGTGGTTGTGCGATTCGACCTTGAAGACGACGGCCAGCCCGTCACCGATGTCGACGACTCCTGCATTCTCGCCGGGACCGACGAGAACCCGTGGCCCGCGAGTCGGCAGATTGGCGAGCAGCGCACGCGAATGCTTGTACGCGCAATGCTCGCTCCACATCGCGCCGAACATGCCGCGTTCGACGGCGTTCGGTTCGCGACCGAGCAGCTCCACGACGAGCCGGTACTCGTCGGGGGTCAGGCCGTGAAGGTCGTCGGGGGCGGTCGCACGGGGCGTCGTGACGGTCAGGCCTGCGGCCCTCCGACGGGACGATCGAGGCCAACCTCGGGAAGCAGCGCGCCTGCCGCCGCCACGAGCAGGGCAAGCACGAAGATCAACGCGCCCGCCGCCGAGACGGGTCGCGCGACCGCATCGAGACCGATCCCCACGCCGATCAGGGTCACCGCCAGGATGGCGAGCCTGCGGTGCGGAAACGCCGGTACGACTCCGGCCAGGAAGATTGATGCGCCGATCGCGAGCAGCAGGATCAGAATCAAGATGTTCGGCGTGCTGGCGAGGCCCCACAGCGCCGTGTAGCCGACTCCCTGCAGCCAGGGCAGAAAGAGGGCCAGCACCCCCACCAGGGACCCGACGCCGATCAACCAGCCAGAGAGAGTCGTCGGCGTGGTAATGATCCCGGCGGGCAGCGGCGCTGCGCCCGCGCGCGTCGCTCCCGCGGTGTCCGCCGGTGGCGCGGTCTCCTCCGGCGGTGGCGCCGGATTGCGGGCCGCGACGCCGCGGCGCCAGGGCGGGACCTCGTCGCCGGTCGACGTTGGGGCTGGAGTCGGCACAGCCGCAGCCTCGAAGTCGGCATCGCGCTGCGATGCGGACGCATCGGCCTGTGGCTCGTCGGGTACGGGATCGGCGAGGGCAGATGATGATGCATCCCGCCCACGGGCCCAGGCGGCGTGCGCCTCCTCCGGCGTCATCGTCGGAGCGGGAGGAGAGCCGGCTGGCGCCTCGGGCCAGTCGGGCGCGGGCGGCAGTTCCGGCGCCGCCTCCTCAGCGGCGAGTGGCTGGCCGCAGGCCGGACAGAAGAGGGCCTCGTCCTCCACTTCGGTGCCACAGTGGCCACAGACCTGGGACATTGCTCAACTCCTGGCGAAGCGGGTAAAGGTGCCGATCAGCACAATCAGCGAGGCGAGCGCAAAGATGATGCCACCCGGCGTCAGGCTTTTGACCAGCTGCACCATGTCGCCGTTCCAGCCTCCGGCCACCTCCACGATGGCGAACAGGATGATCAGGCCCAGCGACCAGATGAGCCCGATGAGGAGACCGATGCGTTGGGCTGCCCCGGGTGACGCACGGAGGAACCCGCCGATTGCCAGGACCGCGAGCAGCGCGACGAGCACCGTCGCCGGAGCCGCGAAGCCGAAGTAGGCCCCATCGGCGAGTCCGCCGTTGACCGATGGATACCCGCTCCAGAAGGCAACGCCGTAGCCGCCGGGTGCGCCGAAGCTGCGTTCCCAGAGCGAGCCGGCGCCGTATGGGAAGGGAAGCAGCCATGCGGTCGCGATCCCGATCGCACCGATGAGCAGCACGATGGGGCCAAGCGCCGCGCCGCCGCGCGATGTCGCCACGGACGGCGCTGCCGCCGTGGCCATCGAGCCCGCAGCCGGCGCGGCACCCGGGGGGAGATAGCCGGGCGCCGGCGCCGCGGTCGCGCGAAGGTTCGCGCCGCAGTTCTGGCAGAAGGC
>JALYLE010000152.1 GCA_030774375.1 Chloroflexota bacterium
TCCTCCAGGCGTTCGTAGCTCTGCTCCCAGAAGTCGCGGTAGCCGGCCAGCCACACCGTGGCCTGCCGCAGCGGCTCGGCCCGAAGGTGGCTGAGGCGGGCGGTCTTGCGACGCGTGCGCGAGATCAAGCCGGCGTGCTCCAGCACCTTCAGGTGGCGGGAGATCGCCGGCTGCGACACGCGGAACGGCGCCACGAGCTCGGCCACGCTGGCCTCGCCCTGCTGGAGACGCGTGAGGATCGCGCGTCTCGTGGGATCCGCGAGCGCTCCGAACACCCGATCAAGCTGGTCTGTAGGCATTTCCATAACTCTCTTCTTATAGAACAAGTATGTTATATCTTCTGCACGAGCCCCGTGTCAACCCGGTTCGACCGGGTCACGGATACCGCGGACACTGGGTCGCCGGTGAGGGGTCTCGAGGACGAACGGAGGCGGACATGAGCGACGCGCAGATCACGGTGGTGCCCGGGCAGCCACTGGTGCTCATCACGAGGGAGTTCGACGCTCCCCTCGACCTGGTGGTCCGGGCCCACCTCGACCCGGAGCTCCTGACGCAGTGGCTCGGGCCTCGGGGTGTCGAGACCACCATCGAGCTCTTCGAGGTGCGCGACGGTGGGCGCTGGCGCTACATCCATCGCGACGCGGACGGCGACTTCGTCTTCCATGGCGTCTTCCACGGCATGCCCTCGGCCGACGGCATCGTGCAGACCTTCCAATACGAGGGCGCGCTCCCCTCCCTCCAGGCCGTGACGTTCGAGGAGCGGGAGGGTCACACGATCGTACGGACGACGGCCGCGTACCTGTCGGTGGAGGAGCGCGACGCCATGGTCGAGGCCGGCATGGCGCAGGGCGTCAACGAGGGGTACGCGAGGCTCGAGGAACTGCTCGGCAGACTGCAGGGCCCCTCGCTGAAGACGAGGCACGACTGACGGGCGAATGCGCCTCAGCTCACATGCGCGAGCACGATGCGGCGGTGTTCGACGTTCATCGTCCAGATCAGCCCGACCTGAGTACCGGGCACCGAATCCAGAGAGAACACGCCTGGGTGGTCGGGGTCCTCGAGGGCCGGGCGCCACGGGTCGCGCATGAGATCGGCCAGATAGAGCAGCACCTTGGCCTGGACGTCGTGGTCTGGCTCCCGCTGGCGCCAGGTCAGGAGGATCTCCCGCTCGGCGTCAGGGTCGAGCGTCCATGGATCGCCGCTCACGCGCAAGCTCTACCAGGTCATCCGCCGTGCTTCCATGGTCGGACCCACCCGTGGCGGCGCGCTCCTTGGCCTTGGCGATCCTCGCCTGCATCTCAGGGGTGTCGAGCCGCTCACGCGACATCGGCCGCTCCTCCCCTTCGATCTCATGCGCTCCGTGCGCAGAACGATCTTCGACCACCGGGCCACCTCCCGCCGACTCACTCTACCCCTACGCGGTAGCGGCTCCGGCCCTCAGCGCACCGCCTTCTTCACCAGCGCCGCGATCGTCTTCTCGTCGGCGGCGGTCAGCTCCTTCAAGGCGAACGCGATCGGCCACATCGTGCCCTTGTCGAGGTTCGCCGAGTCGTTGAAGCCGAGCATCGCGTACCGCTCCTTGAACTTGGCCGCGTCGCGGAAGAAGCAGACGACCTTGCCGTCCTTGTTGGCATAGGCGGGCATCCCGTACCAGGTCTTCGGAGCGAGATCCGGCGCGCTGTCCTTGATGAGCGCGTGGACCCGCTTGGCCAGGGCGCGATCCGATGGCGGCATCTTGGCGATCGCCGCCTGCACTTGGCTCTCTCCCTCGGCGCCCTCCCGCTCCGCTTTCAGCTCTCGGGCGTGCTCCTTCATCGCGGCTCGTTCGTCGGCCGTGAATCCCTTGTTCGTGGCGGTGGTGCGCTTGGCGGTCTTCTGGGTGCTCTTCTTCGCGGTTCTCGGCTCAGCCATCGTGGAACGCCTCCTTCGGACGGTCTCAGCGTTGCTCTTGGATACGGATCAGGTTGCCGGCGGGGTCGCGGAACGCGCAGTCGCGAACCCCGTACGGTTGGTCGGTCGGCTCCTGGACCACCTCAGCGTCGCCGGCCTGCAGCTGCTCGAAGGTGCCGTCGAGGTCGGTGGTGGCCAGGTTGATGGAGGCGTAGGTGCCTTTGGCCATCATCTCGGCGATGGAGCGGCGCTCGTCGTCGGTGACGCCGGGCGCTGCGGCCGGCGGATACAGGACGATGGATGTGCTGGGTTGGGCGGCGGGACCGACGGTGATCCAGTGCATCCCGCCGAATTCGACCTCGCTGCGGACCTCGAAGCCGAGGGCGTCGCGATAGAAGGCCAGGGATGCGTCCGGGTCGTCGTGCGGGAGGAAGCTCGCGTGGATGGTGA
>JALYLE010000153.1 GCA_030774375.1 Chloroflexota bacterium
GAGATCATGTTCCGGATGCGCAACCTCGTCGAGCAGCACCGCGAGGAGATTGCGGCGCACCTGACGCGCGAGCACGGCAAGGTCCGGACCGATGCGCTGGGTGAGGTCGCCCGGGGCATCGAGAACCTGGAGTTTGCCTGCGGGATCCCGCACCTGCTCAAGGGCGGCTTCAGCGAGCAGGCATCCGCTGGAGTCGACGTCTACCAGATTCGCCAACCTCTTGGCGTGGTGGCCGGGATCACGCCCTTCAACTTCCCGGCGATGGTCCCGATGTGGATGTTCGCCACCGCCATCGCCTGCGGTAACACATTCGTCCTGAAGCCATCCGAGAAGGACCCCTCGGCATCGGTCTATCTCGGTGAGCTATGGAAGGAGGCCGGGCTGCCGGACGGCGTGTTCAACGTAGTCCACGGCGACAAGGTTGCCGTCGATCGCATCCTCGAGCACCCGGACATCGCGGCGGTCAGCTTCGTGGGCTCGACGCCGGTGGCGCGCCACATCTACAAGACCGGCACGGCCAACGGCAAGCGGGTGCAGGCGCTGGGCGGGGCGAAGAATCACATGGTCGTCCTGCCCGATGCCGACATCGGTATGGCGGCCGATGCGGCAGTCTCGGCGGCCTATGGGTCCGCTGGCGAACGCTGCATGGCGATCAGCGTGGTCGTGGCCGTCGGTGACGTTGCGGACCAGATCGTCTCGGCGATCGAGAAGCGGCTGCCCAAGATAAAGGTCGGTCCCGGGGATGAGCCCGGTTCGGAGATGGGCCCGCTCATCACGCGCGAGCATCGCGATCGCGTTGCGGGGTTCATCGAGAGCGGGAAGCAGCAGGGGGCGCTGGTCGTCGTAGACGGCCGCGAGCACCCGCTCTTCGGCGAGTCGAAGGGCTTCTTCCTGGGCGTCTCGCTGCTCGATCGGGTCACGCCCGACATGGACTCGTACCGCAACGAGATCTTTGGCCCGGTGCTGGAGGTCGTCCGCGTGCCGACCTACACCGATGCGCTCCAGATCGTGAACGAGAATCCGTATGGCAACGGGACGGCAATCTTCACTCGCGACGGCGGCGCTGCACGCCAATTCCAGTTCGACGCCAACATCGGGATGGTCGGCATCAACGTCCCGATCCCGGTGCCGGTCGCCTATTACAGCTTCGGCGGCTGGAAGAATTCCCTCTTCGGCGACCTGCACATGTACGGTCCCGAGGGGGTGCAGTTCTACACGCGCGGCAAGGTGGTAACCGCGCGCTGGCCGGATCCCGCGACGAGCGCCGTCGACCTCGGCTTCCCACGCACCCGCTGAGGAAGGCACAGAATGACCGCCGCATGAGCGACGCCGCGCATCCGGACGACCACTTCGAGACGCTCGCCGTCCACGCGGGGACGGATCCGGATCCGGCAACCGGCGCGGTCGTCCCACCGATCCAGATGAGCGCCACGTTCAAACAGGACGCGGTGGGGGAGACCCGCTCGGGATTCGAATACGGCCGCACCGACAACCCGACGCGCCGCGCTCTGGAGGAGGCGATCGCAACGCTCGAGGGCGGCACGCACGGGATCGCCTACGCATCGGGCCTGGCCGCCACCCAGAACGTCTTCTACCTCCTCGAACCGGGTGACCGCCTCCTGGTGACCGATGACGCCTATGGCGGCACCTGGCGCCTGGCCGAGCAGGTGTGGCAGCGGTACGGGGTGAAGGCCCAATCGGTCGACCTGTGCGACCTCGATGCGCTTGCCGCCGCGCTGGCCGACGACGCGACTGGCCCAGCGCGAATGGTATGGGTCGAGACGCCCACCAACCCGCTCCTCAAGGTGGTCGACATCAGCGCGGCGGCAAGACTCGCCGCGGCCAGGGGTGCGATCACGGTTGTCGACAGCACCTTCGCAACTCCATACCTGCAGCGGCCGCTCGAGCTCGGCGCCGACCTGGTCCTCCATTCGGCAACGAAATACCTGGGCGGCCACTCGGACGTGGTCGGCGGGCTGATCGCCACGCGCCGCGACGACCTGGCGGAGCGCCTCCGGTTCCACCAGAACGCGGCCGGTGCCGTGCCCAGCCCGTTCGACTGCTGGCTCGTGATGCGCGGCATCCGGACGCTCGCGGTGCGCATGGAGCGCGCCTCGGCCAGTGCTGCCGCAATCGCACAGTGGCTGATCGGCCGTCCGGAGGTTAGCGCGGTCAACTATCCGGGCCTCCGCGATCAGGCACAGCACGAGCTCGTGGAGCGTCAGATGCGAGGGCCGGGCGCCATGGTCAGCTTCGACATCTCGGATGCGGCCGGAGGGGAGGCCAGGGCCCGACGCTTCGTGGCCGCAACCCGGCTCTTCACGCTCGCCGAGTCGCTGGGCGCGGTGGAGTCGCTGATCGAACTGCCAGCGGCCATGACACATCTATCCGTCGCCCATACGGCGCTCGCCGTTCCTCCATCGCTGGTCCGACTCTCCGTCGGGATCGAGAATGTCGATGACCTGGTGGTGGACCTGGAAGCCGCCTTCGCGTCGTCGGCATCGGCCTAGGGGTACCCTGCTGGCCATGGCCGATGCCTTCCCCCGTCCTGATCCGCTGAGCGGACGGACCACGATCGGCTTCAAGACCACGCCCATCAATGTCACGTGGCAGACCCTCGACGAAATCTGGGATGCCGCGGGCACACTGGAAATCTTCACCGCCGGTTGGATGGCTGACCACCTGACCGATGCCACGCGCGAGCGCGGCGGCCAGTCGTGGGAGGCGTTCAGCCTGATAGCTGCCCTGGCTCACCACGTCCCCGGCAAGTGGCTCGGTCACGCGGTGCTGGCGAATACGTTCCGTCATCCGGCTCTCGTGGCGAAGCAGGCCACGGTGATCGACCACGTCACGGGTGGCCGCTTCATCGTCGGGATCGGCGCCGGATGGCACGAGGGGGAGCACTCCGCATTCGGCATCCCGCTGCCGCCGATCCGCGAACGGATCGCCCGGCTCGAGTCGTCGGTTGGCGTGCTGCGTACCCTCTTCTCGGATGCGGCCCGCTCCGAGCCGGGCGTGACGCTGGAGGACCCCTTCTACCCACTGCGCAATGCGGTCAACGATCCCGCGCCGCTCTCACCTGGCGGGCCACCCATCTGGCTCGGGGGCCAGAAACCACGGGGGATCGCGCTCGCCGCGCGCGCAGGAAGCGGCTGGCTCATGCCTGGCAACCGGGCCGGCGAGATCGACTACCTGGTCGAAAAGCGAGACGCGATGCTGCGGGCGCTGGAGGCCATCGGTCGCGATCCATCCGGCTTCACGTTCGCGGCCCAGGTCAGCTGCGGCGCCTCCGAAGCGGACCGCCGTGCTGCACTCGACGCGGCGCGCGCATTCACTAAGGCTGGGGCGCAGCACGTCATCCTGGGCTTTACCCCTGGACTCGGCCCCGATGTTCTGCGGGCGGTCGCGCGAGAGGTCGCCGAGCCGCTCGCCGAGGCCGCGGTGCCCGCGCGGACAGGCGGATGACCGAGCGTCGGGAGCCCGACCGCATGCCCGCCCCAGACCTTCCGGCGCCAGACCTTCCGGCGCCGGACCTGCCGCCGGACGGTCCAACCGAGCTGATCCCGAACGAGCGCGGCGAGCTCGTCGAGCGTCTCTCGGGGGGAACGGCGACCCTGCTGTTGGTCTGGCTGCTGGGCATCGGCGCCGGCAGCTGGCTGCTCGGCGTCTGGTTCTACGTCTGGCTCATCTCAGGCGAGCGACTCGGGATCGGTGCCCTGTTTGGGGG
>JALYLE010000154.1 GCA_030774375.1 Chloroflexota bacterium
GATCTCGCGCTCCTCGGCAAGCACCTTGACCTCGCGCCGCAGACGCCTGAGCTCCTCACGCTCGACACTGCTAAGGCCCTCGGCCCCGCCCTCATCGACGTCGAGCCGGGCGCTCCAGTTGCGCAGCGAGCCCTCCGAAACCCCCAGCTCCTTGGCCAGCTGCGGGACGGCCCGATCGCCGGTGCGCAGCAGCTTCACCGCCTCGCGCTTGAACTCTTCGGAATACGGCGGGACCTTGGGCATCAGCAGACATCCTCGCTGGCTGAGCAAACTCAGCCGTCAGGTGATCTACCCCGGCGTTGCTGGAGTCGCGTTTCTAGAGTCTTCGGTAGTTCGGAGATTCAGATGCCCCGCAGGATTCCTTCAGAAGTCCGTATTCAGATAGTTGAGCTGGCCCGTGCTGGCACCCCCGTGAAGGTGCTCGCCAAGACGTTCGCCGTCAGCGAAGCTTCGATCTACACCTGGCGCAAACAGGACCGGATCGATCGCGGCGAGATCGACGGGCTGAGCACCGACCAAGCGATCGAGCTGACGGCCGCCAAGCGCCGGATCAAACAGCTGGAAACCGAGCTCGCAGTCTCGCGGAAGGTCAATGAGGTCTTCCTCAATCAAGACCTCGCCCCAAAAGCCTCTACCCGGTGATCGACTCTCTGACCGGGCAGGGAATCGACGTGCGTCACGCCTGCCGGACACTCTCGGTTTCGGAGTCCGGCTACTACGCGTGGAAGGACAGGCCGACCTCGCCGCGCGAGCTGCGACGGATCTGGCTGGCCGGCGAGATCGTCGAGGTCCACAAGGACTCCGGCGGCACCTACGGCGCGACACGCGTCCGGGCCGAACTGATCCACGGCCGCGGCATCCACGTCGGTCACGGCGCGGTCGAGCTGATCATGCGCCAGCTCGGGATCAAAGGCCTGCCGACGCGGCGGCTACCTCGAGGCGCGCGACTGGCGAGGATCACCTCGCTGGACTTGGTGGGGCGCAACTTCCGCCGCAACGCCCCCGATCAGCTCTGGATGACCGACATCACCGAGCACCCCACCCGGGAAGGCAAGGTCTACTGCTGCGTCGTCCTGGACGCGTTCTCCCGGTTGATCGTCGGCTGGTCGATCGACAGCACCCAGACCACCACGCTGGTCCTCAACGCCCTGGGGATGGCAACCCGCCGGCGCAGCCCCGAAGGCGACCTGGTCATCCATTCCGACCGCGGCGTGCAGTTCGCGTCCTGGGCCTTCAGCCAGCGCGTCAAGGACGTCGGCATCGCCCCGTCGATGGGCGCCGTCGGCTCGGCCTACGACAATGCGATGGTCGAGTCCTTCTGGGGACGCATGCAAGTCGAGCTGTTCAACCGCAAGACCTGGAAGACCCGCATCGAACTCGCCTCGGCAATCCACGACTACATCGAGCTGTTCCACAACACCCGACGGCGCCACAGCGCCCTCGGGATGCTCTCCCCGACCGACTACGAAGCCCACTACCTCAAGACCAACAACGCCGCCTGACTCCAGGACCCCGACTCCGAATTTCCCGGGGTAGATCACCTGCCAAGCACTCTGCTCGAAGAAGGGTGCGCGTTCGACGGACGGGCGCAGCAGGCACTCGGCCTGGCGCGAGACTCGACTCTTGGCGGGTTCCGGCATCGAGCTCGCTCCCCGGGTGCCTCTGTCACGCCGGGGGTCGCAGCTTTGAGTCCCGTCGGTCCCGTCCCGCGGAAGCCCCGTCGTCGCGGCATCTCCGCGCCGGCCCGGTCGCAGCCCCTACGCCCCGCGCTTCCGCTTGGGCACGCACGTGCGGTAGCGCCGCTGGCTCGCGAGGATCTTGCCGTTGGACAGTACGACGGTGATCTTCACGGTGAACCTGCCCTTGGGCAGCCCGCGCAGATCGACGTCGGCCTTCACGGCGATGTTGCGCACCGTCCGGACGCGCTTGCCGTTGACGAAGACCACCGCCGTCTCGATCCCGAGCTTCCGCGGCGCGCGCAGGTGGATCGGGAAGTGGCGCCGGCTGGCGCACTTGCGTCTGGAGGGGAGGCCGATGACGCCGGCTGCGGTCGCCGGCGGCCCCGTCGAAGGTGGCACGATCCTGCCG
>JALYLE010000155.1 GCA_030774375.1 Chloroflexota bacterium
CATCTGCGCACTCTCATCCGCATCCCCAGCGTGAACCCGCCGGATGGCGGTCCCGATCTCGCGGCCGGACGCGACCCGCGCGGCGGCGAGACGGCTGCGGCCCGCTACTGCGCCGAGGCTCTGAGCGAAGCAGGCGTCGAAGCAGAGGTCCTGGAGGCTGCCCCGGGGCGCGGCAGCTGCTTCGCTCGTCTGCCAGCGACAGTCGATGATCCGGAGCCGCCGCTGGTCCTGCTCTCACACCTGGACGTGGTGCCGGTGGAGGCCGCCGCCTGGACCTGGGACCCGTTCGCCGCCGAGCTGGTGAACGGCGTCGTGTGGGGTCGTGGCGCAGTCGACATGAAGCAGATGATCGCCATGGAGCTCGGCGTGATGTCGGCCCTCGCCGCCTCGGGTGCGGGACGGTCGCGGGACGTGATCTTCGCTGCGCTGGCCGACGAGGAGGCGGGCGGTGCGTATGGCGCCCTGCATTGGGTCCGCGAACGCCCGGATCTCTTCGCCGATGGCGCCGGCCGTCCTGCGGCCGCGGCGCTGAACGAGGTGGGCGGCTACTCGATGACGATTGCCGGCCGCCGCGTCTACACGATCCAGGTCGCGGAGAAGGGGGTCATCTGGACCCGCCTTCACGCCACGGGGACCCCGGGTCACGGCAGCATGCCCCACGGCGACAACCCAACCGTCAAGCTGGCGCGCGCCGCCACCCGGCTGGCCGCCCGCTCCGCGACGCCGCACGTCGTCCCCGTCGTCCATGACTTCCTGGTTGCGCTGGGCTTGAATGCCGTGGTCGCGGCGGCGGAGAGCGGCGACGAGGTCGCGACCCACGCGGCCCTGGAAGCGAGTGTCGAGGACCCGGTCCTGCGCCGCTCGCTCGACGCGATGCTGCGCGACACCGTGACGCCAACCGTCCTCCATTCCGGCCAGAAGATGAACGTCATCCCCGGCATCGGTGAGGGCGAGGTCGACGTGCGCACGCTGCCGGACACCGACCAGACCGCCTTTCTCGAGGAGCTGCGAGGAATCGCCGGCGACGAGGTCACGGTTGAGCCGGTGATGATGATGCCGCCGGTGGCGTGGCCATCGGACGCACCCATCGTGCAGCTCATGGGTGAGGCGCTGCGACGAGCTGATCCCGACGCGACCCCGGCTCCGATGATGATCACACCGGGTACGGACGCCAAGGCGCTCGGCCTGCTGGGCATCCCCACCTACGGGTTCATGCCGCTGCGCCTGGATCCCGAGACCCCCTTCCTGTCGCTCTTCCATGCACACGACGAGCGCCTGCCGGTCTCGGCCCTGCGCTTTGGGCTGCCGGTACTACACGAGGTTGTGAGCCGATTCGTCAGCAGATAGCGCCTGGACCGATGGCCTCGCGCCGAGTGGCCCGTCGAGCGTGCTCGGCTATACTCGCCGGAACCTCACCGCACGTCTCCCAAAGGGCATGACAGACCAGTCCGATCCTCTCGTGGCCGATGACCGGCCGCGCACGCTCGCCTACGTCTTCCCGGGCCAGGGGTCGCAGTACGTCGGAATGGGCGCATCGATCGTCGGGCGCTCCCCCGCCGCTGCGACGGTGCTCGAGCGCGCCGATGCAGCGCTCGGTTTCCCGCTGTCGCGGCTCATCCTTGAAGGGCCCGCCGAGGAGCTGGACCTGACGGTGAACGCCCAGCCCGCGATCCTGGCCACCAGCGTCGCCTATCTCGAGGCGCTGCAGGCGGAGGCCAACGAGGCGGGGGTCGAGATCGCTCCGCTGGAGGTGGCCGGTCACTCCGCCGGGCAGTATGCCGCCGCGGTGGCCGCCGACGCGCTCGACTTCGATACCGCGCTGCGCCTCGTGCGCGAGCGAGGCCGGATCATGCAGGAACGCGGCATCGCGGGCGGGATGGGAGCCGTGGTCGGCCTCTCCGACGAGCAGGTCGACGAGATCGTGGAGCAGGCGCGAGAGCACGGTGAGATCAGCGTCGCCAACGCCAACGCTCCCGGCCAGATCGTTCTCTCCGGCGTCATCCCCGCACTCGTCTTCGCGTTGGAGATGAGCAGGACCGTCGGCGCGCGTCGCGCCGTCCAGCTGACCGTGAGCGTCGCCAGCCACTCTCCGCTCATGCGCCGCGCCCGCGACGAGTTCGGTCGGATCCTGGCCAAGGTCCCGTTCCGCGACCCGGTCGTCCCCATGCTCGGCAACGTCCACGGCAGCCTGATCCATACCGCAGACGGCCTCCGCTCGGAGCTGACCGAGCACCTCGTCCATGGGGTGCAGTGGACGACGAGCGTGCGACGCATGGTCGCTGACGGCGTCACCGACTTCGTGGAGGTCGGCCCGGGCCGCGTCCTCTCCGGGCTCATCAAGCGCATCAGCCCGGACGCGCTGGTGCACGCCGTCGATTCGCGCGATGGCGGGCTATGGCTGCCGGGTCGCCCCGAGGTGGCTGGCGCGTGACCCAGTCCTCCCCGGGCCAGCGTCGCGTCGTCGTCACCGGCCTCGGAGTCGTCTCACCGGTTGGGATCGGTGCGGACGTGGCGTGGGACGCCCTCGTGCGCGGTCAGTCGGGGATCACCGACATCACGCTCTTCGAC
>JALYLE010000156.1 GCA_030774375.1 Chloroflexota bacterium
CCGTATTCGGCGTTGTCGATCCAGCGCCACATGAGGGCGTTGACGATCGTCGGCAGCGCCCATGGCAGGATGATGATCGTGCGCAGCAGCCAGCGGATGCGCAGCGGCTGGTCCATGAGCAGGGCGAGGCCCATGCCCAGGCCAAGCTCGAGCGCCGTAGAGACCGCGGTGAAGAAGAGCGCTCGACCGGTTGCCCCCCAGAAGTCGCCACTCGTCAGCTGATCGATGTAGTTGCCCAGGCCAACGAAGGGCTCGTTGCCGGGTCGCGTCAGCTGGATGTTGAAGAGGCTCATCCAGAGTGCTCGTCCCAGCGGGACGACCACCACGAGCAGGATGACGAGAGCGGCGGGGGCCACGAAGGCCGCCGCCACCCACGTCTCGGGCCATGCTCGCTTCTGGCGGACCTGCCGTGGGCGGGCCAGAACGGCCTCGCTCATGCGTCAGGCTCGCCAGCCACGATCACTTCTTGAAATCCGGCAGTTTGGCTGCGACCTCGTCGAGGGCCTGCTGAGGAGTCTTCGTCCCCTTGAGAGCTTCCTGGATGGCTACCTGCAGGGCCGTCGATAGCTTGGTGTAGTAGGGAACGATCGGTCGGGCAACCAGCCCGGCGAACGCGCTCTTGGCAGCCGCCCAGAACTCTGGATTCCCCTTGGTCAGCTCGGTCTTGTCGAACGATGCCTTCCACTCGGGGAAGGTATTGGCGTCGTACTTCTCCTGCATCGGCTCGCTGGCCATCCACAACGCCAGCTTGAGCGCTTCGTCCGGATGTTGGGTCTTGGTAGTGACGGCAATGCTCATCCCGCCATTCACGCCCGCGGTCGGAGTGCTGGCGGTACCCGGGGCGGCCACGACCGCGATATCCCCGGCCACCGTGGACTTGGCCTTGTCATTCAGCACGTTGTAGCCGTAGGTCCAGTTGAGACCCATGGCCGCCTGACCCGCGGCGATCGTGCTGTTGACGTCATCCTCCTTAAAGCCGAGTGAGGCCGGGTTGGTCAGCCCATCGTCGATGGTCTGCTTCATGAATTGAAGGGCCGCCAGGCCGCCGCCTTTGTTGAAGGTTGCGTTGCCCTGGTCATCGACGAAGTTTGCGCCGCCCATCACACCCGCGATTTCGGCCCAGTCGCAGATGACGGCTTCGGCCTGAAGCCAGCTCCACGCCAGCGGGTACTTCACAGTGCCCTTGGCCTTGATCGCCTTCGCGGCGGTGATGACCTCATCCCAGGTCTTCGGGGCGCTCATCACGCCCACATCGGCCAGCATCTTCTTGTTGTAGAAGAAGAACTTCGTGTCGTTGATCCACGGGACGCCCCAGGTCTTGCCCTTGTAGTTGGCACCTGTGAATGCGGACTCGAATACGCCGCTCTTGAAGTCGCCGGGGATCTTGCCGCTGATGTCGCGGACGATCTGCGCATCGGCAAACTCGGCCGGCCATGGAGTGTCCATCAGCACGGTGTCGTACTGGCCGCCGCCGGTCGACTGGGCCGTGATGATCTTGTCGTGGAGGGACTCGTACGCGACGAACTCGGCGTTCACCTTGATGTTGGGGTTCTTGTCCTCGAACGCCTTGATCATGGCTTTGACTTCGTCGTCGCTGTAGGCGGCCTGCTTCATCCAGATGGTGTTCAGCGTGACCTGGCCGCCCCCGGAGGGCGAGGCAGCGCCGCCCGAGCATGCGGCAAGCACCATCGTCACGCCTGCCAGAAGGGCCGATAGCGAGCGCAGCCCACTCGGTCCACGATACGTAGCCCTCATCTCTCTCCTCCTGTGGCATGAGCCGAAAGCCCGGCTCGGGCATTGGTGGCCGCCGCCTCGGCGTCGAATGCGGCACGAGCCAAGAGGTCAGCCCCGAGCAGTTCCGCGTCGGGGCCCATGGTGCCGAGCCGGATCTCTGGCGCAAACGCGACAAGCTCGGCGACTCGTCGCTGCAGCGCTTCGAGCAGGTGGGCCGCATCGGTGGCCACCCCGCCCGTAAGGACAACGACCTCGAGGTCGAGTACGACGTTGAGGTCGGCGATGATCAGCGCCCAGCCCTCGATCGCGCGTTGAGCCAAGGGCCGTACGCCGGGGTCCGAAAGGGCCGCGACCGTCAATGTTCGAGCGTGCGGCGTGCCGTCGGACCCGCCGTGCGCCATCATGGCTGCCGCCGCCAGTGCCCCACCGCCAACGAGCTCCTCGATCCAGGCATAGCCCTCAGGTGCGGCGGATGGGGCTCGTCCAAACCTTCCGGCGTCGACCACCCGGCGCTCGCCTCGGTGCGCTCCGATGCTCGCCGCCGGGACCAGGAGCAGCCCGACCTCGCCGGCCGCGCCACGCGCCCCCCGATGAACGCGCCCATCGAGGATAAGGCCGAGGCCGATGTTGGTGCCCAGGGTCAGCACTGCCGCGGTCGAGTGGCCACGGGCCGCGCCAAGGCGGTGCTCGGCCAACGCGGCCAGGTTGGCATCGTTGTCGACGGCGACTGGGACGCCGAATGCGTCCGCGAACGCCTCACGCAGTGGCGTCCCGGCCAAGATGCCTATGTCGCGGCCCTGAAGGACGCTGCCCTTAGGATCCACGGTCGCGGCCATGCCCAGGCCGACGGCGGCGATGGCGCTCGGACCTCGACTGACGATGGAGCGCGAGGCCGCAACCAGCGCGTCGGCGGCCGCGCCCTGCGGGGCCACGAGCTCCGCCGTTGCCGATGCGAGGCGCTCGCCAATGAGGCCATCTGTCACGAGCGCGATGCGCGTGCGTGTTGCCCCCAGGTCGACGGCCAGCGTGGTGAGCTCATCCGGCATGGCCGGCAACTCCTGTCATGGCGAATGCACCCAGGACCGCCGCGGGAGCCGTGCGGCGCCGAGCGAGCTCCAGCGCGGCAGCGATAGCGCCGATCACGGTGGCGTCGGACCCGAGGCGAGAGATGACGATGCGCGGCGGCGAAGGCAGGCTGGGCGCGATGCGCGCGATCAAGCGCTCGAGGTACGGGCCGAGCGACCTACCCAGCCCACCCTCGAGGATGATCAGCTCCGGATCGACGGTCGAGGCGAGGGCAATGATCGCCACCGCGAGGTCGTCGAGCAGCTCGTCCACGACCTGGCGTGCCATCGAATCCCCGGCCCCCGACGCGGCCAGAACCGCCTCCGGCGTGACCTCGCCAACCGCCAGCCGCGATTCGGGCGCGCTGGCCAGCAGCTGACGTGCGCGGGCCGCGATGCCAGGACCGGAGGCGAACGACTCGAAGGCGCCCAGGCCGTCGGTGATCGGCCGCCCCAGCAGCTCCCGACGCGCGACCAGGTAGCCCACCTCGCCCGCGCCGTTGTTGCGGCCCTGTAACAGGCGACCGTCCGAAACGATGGCTGCGCCCGTGCCGGTCCCTACCGAGAGCGTCACGAAGTGGTCGACCCGACGCCCGTCTCCCCGCCAGGCGTGCGCCAGCGCGGCCAGGTTCACATCGTTGTCCACGACGAACGGGATGGTGATAGCGCCGGACAGACGATCGACCACCGGGAAGTCATCCCAGCCCACGTGCGGAGCATCACGGGCGAGCCCACGCTGCGGATCCAGGATGCCAGGCACCCCAACCGCAAGCGCGACGACGGGCACCCCTCGACGGTCCGCCTCGCCCCGCATGGCGTCGACGGCCGCCAGCAGCGTGCTGAACGCATCGCCGGCCGAATGGGTCAGCCGCACGTCTTCAGCGAGGATGGTGCCCGCGAGGTCGGCGAGCGCGGCGTGGCAGCGCGTGCCGCCCAGGTCGACCGCAATCACCGCTCCAGCGTCCCGCCGATACGAGACCAGCGCGCGCGGGCGCCCACCATTCGACCTGCCGGGTCCGCCGTCGATCACCAGGCCATCCTCGCGCAGACGACCAACGATGCGGCCCACCGACGCCGGCGACAGCCCCAGCTCGCGGGCGATGTCCGTTCTCGAGGTGGGATCGTGCTCCCGGACGTAGTCGAGCACCAGGAACTCGTTGACCTCGAGCATGGTGG
>JALYLE010000157.1 GCA_030774375.1 Chloroflexota bacterium
GGCGTAGGCGGACGAGGAGATGTTGTCCGATGCGAAGACCGCGAGGCCCTTGACGCGTCCGATCCGCTCGTGGATCTCGCGCTCGCTCGCGATTCGCTCGCCGACGAGCGCGCGCCTCAGTCCGTCCGCGAAGCGGCCTATCGGTCCGTGGCGCTGGAGGACTCGCTCGGTCGCGATCAGGTGACCTGGCGCATGGGAGCGGAACTCGTCGGCGAACGGCCGCACGATGCGCACGTATCGCGACCCCGGCAACCGGCCGCGAGAATAGCGTCGCTCGGAGAGATCGCCCGTCGGGCGCGGACGGTCGACGTCGTTGGGTCGTTGAGTCACGATCGCCTACGCGGGGCCAAGGCCGGCGAAGGTGCCCTCACGTTCCGCATCCGTTGGGGCAAATCGGGCCACCAGCGAAGCCCCCGAGCGTCGGATCCACATGTGCGCGCCGGCATGAACGGCAGCCCGCGCGATTTCTGTTGTCAAACCTGGACGCCACGGGATCACGACCTCGACCGCATCACCCTGCGTTGCGATCCGCGCCGCGGCGCTCAGGACCAGGCGCTGCTCATGATGCTGCGCCTCCTCCAAAGCCTCGCTGGAGGAGTCCGCCGGACGACCGCGTATCGGTCTCATGCGTTGATCGTCCGGCTTCGCTCCAAGAGGCCAGGGGGTACGCAGCGCTGCTGCTCGCTCAAGATTCAGTCAGGTTTGGCCACGACCGCGCGGATTGAGGGTCTTGGACGGGTCATTGCCCTCGTGCACCCGTCACGGCGGCTGGGTCCCTCGCACTCGGTAGCCAATCCCCGGCTCGGCTACGAGGAGGTCGCCGAGCTCCCCGTCCGGATCGAGCGCCGCGATCTTTCGCCGAATCTGCGCCACGTAGACGTGGAGGTAGTGCCCCTCCTCCGCGTAGGCGCTCCCCCACACCGCTCGTAGGAGACGGCCCCCCGTGACCAGCTGACCGGCGCGCCCGAGAAGCACCTTCAGCAGCTCGTACTCACGTGGCGTCAGACGAAGCTCTGTCCCGTGCACCAGGACCCGCCGTACCGCCGGCTCGAGGCGGAGCGGACCGATCTCCACGGCACCGTCCGCCTCGGCCACAGGTCCCAGTGTCCGCCTGAGCGCCGCGCGGATGCGAGCGTGCAGCTCGAGCATCCCGAAGGGCTTGGTCACATAGTCGTCCGCCCCAAGGTCGAGGGCGGCGACCTTATCGGTCTCACTGCCGCGTACCGAGATGATGACGATGGGCGTCGTCCCGTCGCGGCGCATGCGGCGAACGACGTCAAGCCCGCTCATTCCCGGAAGGCCGATATCGAGCAGAACGAGATCTGGTCGACGGAGTTCCCACTCCCGCATGGCTTCCTCGCCACTCGCCGCGTGGCGGACCGCGTAGTCGTGGCCGGCGAGGTTGGCGGCGATTGCGCTCCTTGCGTCGTAGTCGTCGTCGACCAGCAGGATCTCGGGGCGCGGAGCGCTCACTCAGACGGGTCCTCGCTGCTCCTCGAACCCGGCGCCGGGGAACCAGCCGGCAGCTCAATGCGGACCGCCAGGCCTCGGAGTTCGGATCGGCTCGCAGACACTTGACCGCCCATCGCCTCCACCATGCCGTGCACGACCGCCAGGCCCAGCCCCGTCCCCCGTCCCGACTGTGACCGCGCGGAGGGGTGCCGGTAGAACTTGTCGAAGATCTTGTCCAACGCCTCGGACGGGAGCCCCGGCCCACCGTCCTCCACGCTGAGAACGATCCGGCTACCCTCTCTGCTGGCCGCGATCAGCACCGGTGCATGTGCCGGTGTGTAACGGCCGACATTCTCGACGAGGTTGACGAGAACCTCCTCGAGCATCACCGGATCAGCGAGGACGGGTGGAAGGTCGGGCGGCATCTCGAGCCGAACGGGTCGCTCGCCGAGCGACGGGCCGCACCGGCTCAGGACAGCCCGTACCACGTCCTCGAGTGGCAGCACCTCAACCTCAGGTCTGAGCGCACCTGCCTGGATTCGGCTCATGTCAAGCAGGTTGCTGACGATCCGATTGAGCCGGTCTGCCTCGAGGTCAATCTGGCGTGCCGTGTGCCCACGATCGGACTCGGTCCACGCGATCTCCGGATCGGCCAGGCTGCCCGCGGCTGCTCGGATGGTCGCGAGCGGGGTCCGCAGGTCATGCGAGACCGAGTCGAGGAGCGCTGTCTTCAGCTCATCCCCGCGACGCGCGATCTCGAGCTCGGTGGCCTGGCTCGCCAGCCGGTCGCGGAGGAGCGCCTGCCCAACCTGATCCGCTGTCGCCGCAAGCAACCGTGTCTCCTCGATGGTTGGCTCGCCGGAGCCGCGATTCCGGAGCGCCAAAACGGAGCCGATTTCATCTGTACCATCGTTGATCGCGACCCGGTACACGTTCGGCGGCTGAGCCCGCGGCGCTGGGCGGATCGGCGGGCTGATGCGCGCCCACTCCGATCGATTCTCGGCCTGCGTCCTGCGCAGCAGGAAATGGGCCCCGATAGGCGGTTGCGCGGCCGGTACGCCTGAATCGGCGGCAACCTGTTCCTGCGCAACGGTAGGGCCCAGGCCAATCCAGACGCGCGTCATCCGCGTCTCGACAGCCAGCCGCTCCACGATCGAGGCGAGCGCGTCTCGCGCCTTCCTGGCGCTGGCGAGCGACCGGCTGACGGCGAAGAGGGCGCGCGCCTCCTGCTCGCGCCGCAAGGCCTCCGCGGTGCGATCCCGCTGAAGGCCGGTGAGCCTGCCGATAAGGATGCCGAGTGTCAGCAGCAGCAGAAGGTTGAGGATCTCCTGGGGCTCGGCGACGGTGAAGGTGTACTTGGGGTCGACGAAGAGGAAGTTGTACGTAAGGAAGGCGCTGAAGGCCGTGCCGATCGCCGCCCAGGTGCCGAAGCCGACGGCGATGCTCGCGACAGCCAGCAGGTAGACCTGCGACGCAGGGTGGATCCCGGCCGCATACTCGAGCAGGCCAACAACCAGGGTCGCGGCGCCAAGCGCGATTACCTGCCCGGCAAGCGTGCGGCCGACCCGCCTCCAGCTCACGCGCATCGAGTGCATGGTGCACATGCTACCGACGAGCGGAGCCGGCCCCCGGGGCGCTTGTCGAGGGGCTAGGAGGCGGTCACGCGGGCTGGGGAGCGGGCTCGGGGCGGCCCAGCAGGAAGCCCTGTCCGAAGGTGACGCCCAGGAGGCGCAGGGTGCGCCGCTCATCCTCGGTCTCGATTCCCTCGGCCACGAGGACGCAATCAGTCTGTCGCGAGAAGTACACCATCCCCGCGATCAGCGCCTGTCGCGCCGGATCGCCGTCGACCCCACGGACGAGGCGCATGTCCAGCTTCACGTATCGCGGATGCAGCTCAATGATGTGCCGCAGGGATGCGAAGCCGGCACCCGCGTCGTCGACCGCGAGGCTGGCGGGCACGGGAAGTCGATCGAGCGCCTCGCGGACGACCTCGTAATCGTGAATTTCGGACCGCTCGGTCAGCTCGAGCACGAGCGGGCGGCCGTCGAGCCGGGCGAAGAGTGGTGCCGTCGCTGGGTCGCCAATGATCGATGGCGAGACGTTCAAGCTCAGCCATCGCCCGGCAGGCAGGGAGTGTGCCGCCTCGATCGCCGCGGACAGCGTCGCGAGCTCGAGCTCACGTCCAAGGCCCGCCGCTTCGGCCGCCGGGAATCGACGCTCGGGAAGGCTTCCATCGTGGAAGCGGGTGAGCGCCTCGTATCCGACAACGCTCCGGCTCTCGAGTTCCACGACCGGCTGGAAGCTTGGCGTGAATGCGCGCTCATTGATGGCTCGTCGGATCGGCTCGCTCACGTCAGCCTGCGCACGCCGCTGCGCCAGCTCCGGTCCGAGCAACGCCGCGCCGATCGCCGCATACTCAGCGAGCGCCGGCAGCCAGCCGGTGACGACGTCCACGCCGACGCGCGCGGTCGTCCCGGCGATCAGCAGCCCAAACACCTCGCCGTTCGCGCCAAACGGGACGAATGCGCTGGTCGTCAGACCGGCTTCCAGCCAATGCCGCTTGTACTCTCCGTCGCCGGGGCGCGCGACCCACTCATCGACCCACGGGCCGGTTGCGCTCTCGCGAAGATATGCCGCGCGCTCCGCCGGCAGTGGGTGACCAATCGCCAGCGGGGCCCCGGGCGGAGCCACCATCGCCAGCGGAACGACCGCGCCGTGACGCTCAAAGCTCACGATGCCTGCCACGTCCAGGTGCCGAATGCGCGGGAGCTCGGAGCAGATTGCGGCGGCCGTCTCCTCGGCCGTCGCCTTGGGCTGCAGCCGCTGGAGTGACTTCGCGATCTGGGTCCGCTCGCGGCGGGACTCACGCAATGCCATCTCGACGCCGCGCTCCCTGGTGACGTCGAACATCACGCCGTGCACCGACCGTCCGCCGTCCGCCTCGGCAATTGCCACACCCTCGTCTCGCACCCAGACCCAATGACCGTCGCGCGCCCTCAGACGGTAGGTGGACATGAAGGGCTCGCCGGATGCCTCCCCGTCGCGGAGGGTGGCAAGGGCGACATCGCGGTCGCGCGGATTCAGGCGCTCCTGCCAGCGTTCGAAGGTCCATTCGTCCGGCCGGTATCCGAGGATCGCCTCGATCCGGGGGCTGATGAAGCGGATTGCGCCACCGATCTCCGCGATGTAGGCCACGCCGGGCAGACGCTCGACGAGAGACTGATACCGAGTTTCCGCCTCCCTGCGCGCGGCCTCAGCCTCGCGCTCCCGGCTCAGGTCGCGCACGAAGCCGGCGAAGCTGGGCTCGCCATCGCCCTGCGCGGCGAGCTGGGTGACGGTCAGCTCGACGGGGAACTCGTGTCCGTCGCGATGGAGTGCCTCGATCTCGAGTCGGGTGTCCAGGATGGGGCCCTCTCCGGTGGCCCTGAGGTGTCGCAGCCCGGTCTCATGCCCGGCTCGGTAGTGGGCGGGGATTACGAGATCGGAGAGGCGGTGGCCGACGGCATCCGCCGCGCTCCATCCGAACGTGGTTTCGGCGCGACCGTTCCACGCCAGGATGCGCCCGGCGCCGTCCATCACCACCACGGCGTCGAGGGTTGCATCGAAGAGCTGCCCGAGCATGCCAAGCGGCACGGTCGTCGACGCGTCGAGCGCGTGCAGGCGAGGCTTCGGCACAGTCGCAGCGGCGGCGCCGTCGCCGCGTGGGCGCGCCGGGGCTGACCCCGCGGCGCCGCGTGCCGTTCGGCCTTGTGTTCGGCGAGGCTGCAGCATTCACCGTACCGTAGGCTCAGCGGGCGCAGAGTCGCCATGGCCCGTGCGTACCATGCGCAGCCCCGACCTGACGCCAGACTGCCGCGGCGGTTTCCATCGTTCGCCCGGTAGACTGCGCCCGTGTCCCTGATCGCAGCTCGCGGCCTCACGCATCGCTACCCGGGAAACATCACCGCCCTCGACGCGCTGACGCTCGACGTCGAGCCGGGAATCATCGGCCTGGTGGGAGCCAACGGAGCCGGCAAGAGCACCTTCCTCAAGATCCTGCTCGGGCTGCTCACGCCGACCAGTGGCGAGGCTTCGGTGCTGGGTCTCGATGTTCGGCGAGACGGAACGAGGATCCGGGCGTTGGTGGGGTACCTACCCGAGCACGACAGCCTGCCTCCCGACGTGACGGCGACCGACTTCGTGACGCACATGGGGCGCATGTCCGGCCTTCCCGCTTCCGCCGCGCGTGAGCGGGCGGCTGACGTGCTGCGCCATTGCGGCCTGTACGAGGAGCGATATCGGCCGATCAGCGGCTATTCCACCGGCATGAAGCAGCGCGTCAAGCTCGCCCAGGCGCTCGTCCACGATCCAAAGCTTCTGCTGCTCGACGAGCCGACCAACGGCCTCGATCCCGCCGGTCGGGACGAGATGCTCCAGCTGATCCATCGGACGGGGACGGAATTCGGGATCGCCACGGTCGTGGCCAGCCATCTGCTGGGCGAGATCGAGCGGGTCTGCACCTTCCTGCTGGCGATCGACGCCGGACGGCTGCTGCGCGCGGCACCGCTTGCCACCTTCACCGAGCGGACGGGTACGCTGGCGGTCGAGGTCGAGGACGGAGCCGAAGCCCTCGCGGGACGCCTCGCCGGTGCGGGACTCACCGCGCACGTGGAGCCGCCACGCACCGTACTGGTCGACTGCCCCGATGAGCGACCCTATGACGTCGTGCGCGACGCCGTCGCCGACCTTGGGCTGGCGCTCGTCCGCCTCGAGCAGCGACGCCATCGACTCGAGGACCTGTTCAGCGACGAGGTAGCCGATGACGCTGCCTGACGCGAGCGCCATCTACGACCTGGGCTACCGCGGCTACGACGGACCGCGCCTTGGCCGTCGCTCCGCCGTCTGGGCGCTCTTCGTCGCGAGCCTGAGAGCTGCCTGGGGCATCGGTCGCAGCGGGCGAGCCAAGATCGTCCCGTGGGGCGTCCTCGGCCTCGCGTCTCTGCCCGCGGTCATCCAGAGCGCTGTGAACGCGACGGCCGGCCCCGTAGCGGCACGGGCTTCGGACATCACCTACGACAGCTACCTGTGGAACGTCAGCATTCTCGTCTTCATCTTCCTCGCCGCCCAGGCGCCGGAGCTGCTCGGCGGCGACCAGCGTCATCGGGTCCTGGCGCTCTATTTTGCTCATGCCCTCGAGCGCGTGGATTACGCCATCGCCAAGCTGGGGGCCATGGTCGTCAGCCTGCTGGCGCTCACGATCGTCCCGCTCCTGATCCTCTTCCTGGGGCTGACCTTCGCCTCGACCGATCTGGCAGCCGGCTTCCGCGAGCAGCTCGGCAACCTGCCGCGAATCCTGGTGACCGGTGCTGTCTACGCACTGCTCTTCTCCGCGATTGGGATGGCGATCGCCGCCTTCACACCGCGACGCGCGTACGCCACCGGCGCGATCGTGGCGGTCTTCCTGGTCGGCACTGGCCTCCAGGCGTTGCTGCGCCGCGCCGGTGGCTCGATCGGTGACTGGCCAGTCCTGCTCGACATCAATGCGGTCGCGGAAGGGGTCCGGCACTCGCTCTTCGACGGCAATGCCAACGGTCCGGTCTCGCTGGTCACGATCCCGAAGGTCGGCTACTTCGGGGCCTTTGCGGCGGTGGTGATCGTGGGATACGCGGTCTACCTGTGGCGCTACCAGCGAATCCAGGCATGACCGCTCCCGTGCAGCTGGCGGGCGTCTCGCGCTGGTATGGCAATGTCGTGGCGGTGAACGAGATCAGCTTCGAGCTGAATGCCGGGGTGACCGGACTGCTGGGTCCCAACGGCGCCGGGAAGAGCACCCTGCTCCATCTGATCGCCGGATTCCTCGCGCCATCGACGGGCAAGGTAACGGTCGACGGGCGCCCGGCCTTCGGTGATCCCGAGGTGTATCGCCGACTTGGGCTCGTGCCCGAGCGCGAGGCCGTCTATTCGTTCCTCACCGGCCGGGAGTTCGTTGAGGCGAATGCGCGCCTGCAGGGAGTTGCGGATCCCGTCGCCGCGACGGCCCGTGCCATCGCGCAGGTCGATCTCACCGATGCGCAGGACCGGCGAGTGGGCACCTACTCGAAGGGGATGCGCCAGCGGGCGAAGGTCGCGGCAGCGCTCGTTCATGACCCCCCGATCCTGCTTCTCGACGAGCCGTTCAATGGCATGGACCCGCGACAGCGGCTGCACACCATGGACCTGCTGCGAACCCTCGCCGGCGAAGGGCGCACGATCCTGTTCTCGAGCCACATCCTCGAAGAGGTCGAGCGCGTCGCCGGCCGGATCCTGGTCATCGTTGCCGGCAGACTGGCGGCGTCGGGCGACTTCCGCTCGATCCGACGCCTGATGACGGATCGGCCGCACACGTTCACGCTGCGCTCGTCGAACGATCGCGGCCTCGCCTCGGCTCTCCTCGACGAGCCGGCGGTCAGTGGCGTGACCCTCGACGACGGGATGCTGGTGGTGCGCGCCGCCGACTTCGGCACCTTCAGTCGGGCGGTCAGCGGCCAAGCGCGGCGCGCCGGCATCAGCCTCTATGAGCTGCTGCCCACCGACGAGTCGCTCGAATCGGTCTTCAGCTACCTCGTTCGCGGCTGACGGCGAGTCATGAACCTGGTGATCGCCCGCATTACGCTGCGGCAGCTGCTGAGCCGACGGCGGACTCTGCTCCTCATCCTGCTCGGCGCCATCCTGCTCGTGGTGGCGTTCGTACGGCGCCTCTCCGGCGACAGCCCCGGCGGAGCAGGCGATACGCGCTTCACCGCCGATCTTCTCAGCACGCTGGGCGTTGCAACACTGATGCCGCTGGTTGCACTCATCTTCGGCACCGGCGCGATGGGCGCCGAGCTGGAGGAGGGGACCGCGGTCTACATCCTGGCCAAGCCGATTTCCCGCCTATCGGCGGCCTTCACCAAGCTCAGCGTGGCGATCATGTGCAGCGTCCTGCTCACGAGCATCCCGATCCTCCTGGCGGGCCTCGTCTCGGGCGGGCCGGATGGCACGGCGCTGGCGGTCGGCTTCGCCGTCGCGGCGGCCATCGGTTCAGCGGTCTATTGCGCGATCTTCATGGCGCTGAGCCTGGTGACCGGGCGCGCCTTCGTCTTTGGCCTGGCGTACGTCCTTGTCTGGGAGAGCTTCCTCGCCGGCCTCTTCGCCGGTACGCGCACGCTCTCGGTCCGCGAGCAGACGCTGGCATTCGCCAACGCCATCGCCAAACCCCCGGCTGACGTCTTCAAGGCGGAACTGCCGCTGGGGACCGCCGTCGTGGTCGCGGCCGTCATCGCGGCCCTTGCCCTCGCGGTCACCGCCCGGCGCATGGCACGCATCGAAATCGCCGGCGAGGTCACCTAGGCCATGCAGCCCTGGGCCTACCCGATGACGGGGCGGCTCGACGAGCTCTGGGTCGACAGCCAGGCGCTCACCGGCAACCCGCTCGGCGACCCGCATCGGCGCCCGCTCTGGGTCTGGACGCCGGCGAACTACGAGAAGGCGAGCGAGCGCGGCTTGCCCACGATCTACGTTCTCCAGGGATTCACCGGCCAGGTCGACATGTGGCGCAACCGCAGCCCGTTTCGCCCCAACGTCATCGAGACGCTCGACGCCCTGTTCGCGAGCGGTGAGGTGCCACCGGCACTGATCGTCTACCTCGACGCCTGGACGAGCCTGGGCGGGTCCCAGTTCCTCGACTCCCCGGCGACGGGTCGCTACCACACCTACCTGTGTGATGAGGTCGTATCGAACCGTCGTCGACCGCGAGCATCGTGCGATCACCGGTCACAGTAGTGGCGGCTATGGCGCAGCGGTCAGCGCCATGCTTCGGCCGGATCTCTTCGGCGCCTTCGCCACGCATTCGGGTGATGCGCTCTTCGAGAATTGCTACCTGCCGGACGTGCGACGCGCCATTCGCCTTCTCCGCGACGAGTACCGCGGCAGCGTCGAGCGTTGGATCAAGCGGTTTCGGTCGGGAGCGACACGTCCCGCCATGTCGAACGCGGAAGGCGCCCTCCTCAACACCTATGCCATGGCCGCCTGCTACAGCGCCGACCCGGACGGGAGCGTCCAGCTGCCAGTCGATGTGGCCACCGGCGAGCTGCGGCCCGACGTCTGGGAGCGGTGGCTGGCGTGGGACCCGGTGCGGATGGTGCGCAGTCACGCCGAGGGCCTGCGCTCCATGCGCGGCATCTGGATCGACGCGGGACGATCCGACGAGTTCTTCCTCGACCTGGGGGCCGAGGCGCTGCGTTACGAGCTCAGGCAAATCCGAATGCCAGCCAAGGCCGTCCGATTCGAGCTCTTCGAAGGGGGGCATGGCGGGATCGAGTGGCGCTACCCCCTCGCGGTGCGCTGGCTCGTGGAGCGTCTCGCGCCCTAGGCGGCGACCACCCGGTTGCGGCCGGCGCGCTTGGCCATGAACAGCGCAACGTCGGCCGTTCGGAGCAGGACCTCGCGTGTCGGGTTCTCTTCGTCGAGGGTGGCGCAGCCCGCTGAGACGGTCACCTGCAGCGGCGCCTGGTCATCGCCGGCCATCTGACGCTCGGCAATCTGGATACGGACCTTCTCGGCGATGCGCTGCGCATCCTCCAGGGTCGCACCGTCGAGGACCGCGACGAATTCCTCGCCGCCGAAGCGCGCCACGAGGTCGCTGGTCCGGAATCGGCTTGCCAGGACCTCGCTGAACACGCGCAGAACCGCGTCCCCGACCTGGTGGCCGTGGAGCTTGTTGAACGACCCGAAGTGGTCGAGGTCGAAGAGGATGACCGACAGCGGTCGCGCACCGCCCACGCGCTGCCGCCGGTGGGCGGCAAGCAGCCGCTCGAGGGCCTCGTCGAAGTAGCGGCGATTGTGCAGGCCGGTGAGCGCATCGCGGATCGCGAGCTCCTCCACCTCGGCATGCAGGAAGGCGTTGGCAACCGCCAGCGAGGCGTGCCCGGCCAGCAGCGCCATCGCCTCCAGCTCCAGCGGCTGAAAGTGCGCCTCGGGATCCTTCCGCGCGATCGCGATGGCGCCCAGCACGTCCGTTCCTCGCTGGAGCGGGATCCCGGATCCGGTTCGGACCACGATGACGGAATCCGG
>JALYLE010000158.1 GCA_030774375.1 Chloroflexota bacterium
CCTCGAACGCGGCATCGCCGCTCCCCGGCGCAAGCGGGCGATTGTGCATGCTTCCCGCGCCGGCGCCGCTGCCCCGATCTTGGGCGTCGCCGGTCCCCGGGTAGAACGGCGACTGATGGGTCGAGGCGTACAGGACCGTCGGATCCGCATCGAAAAGCTCCTGAGTGCGGTCGCCGTGGTGCACATCCCAATCCACGATTGCCACACGATCGACCCCGCTGGAGCGCAGCGCCTCCGTGGCAAGCGCCACGTTGTTCAGCAGGCAGAATCCCGCGGCGCGGCGTCGGGCCGCGTGATGGCCGGGCGGACGGACGACGGCAAACGCGACTTCGGCCTCGCCGCGGTTGACGGCCAGCGCCGCCTCGACCGTCGCCCCGGCAGCCAGGCGGGCCGCGATCATCGAGCCGGGGCTTAGGTACGTGTCCGCGTCGATCCAGCCGCCCCCTGACGCGGCGAGCACGTCAAGGGCGCGGACGTAGGCGGGATCGTGGACCGCCGCGAGGAGCTCATCCGAGACAGGACGTGGCTCGCGTTCGGTGAGCAGCGCCCCTGCGTCAGCCGCGCCTGCCCGAACGCCGCGCACCGCCGCCGCGAGCCGCTCCGGCCGCTCGGGATGACCCGGGACCGCGTGCCCTTCCATCAGGGGATGGGTCAGGAGGAGGACGCGCTGTCGGGAGGCCGGGGCTGCGTCGTTGCCGGCGGCTGACGACGCGGAGGCGGTCATCGGCTCAGCGTCGGGCGAGCCGCATGACGAGCAGTGCGCCCTCGAAGAGCACGTACATCACGGCAGACAGGATCGTCGGTGAGAAGGGGTCGCCACCGGGCGTCACGACGACCGCGAAGATCACGATCCCCAGGATGATGAGGCGGCGTTGCGCGGCGACCCGCCGATAGCTGAGTATCCCAACTCGAGCCAGCGCAAGCAGGACGATCGGAAATTCCATCACGATGCCGAAGGCCAGCATCATCGTGGTCACGAAGCCGACGTACTCCCCGATTGTGAGCAGCGGCGCGGTCCCCGGCGTCGAGAACGAGAGCAGGAATGCCAGGGCGAACGGCACGATCACAAATCCGACCTCGATGCCGAGCAGGAAGAGCAGGAGCGCCGCGCCGAGAAGCGGCCACACGACGTGTCGTTCTCCACGCGTGAGACCGGGACTGACGAAACGCCAGACCTGGAACAGGATCACCGGCATGGCGAGGGCGATGCCAACGAAGATGCCGATCTTCAGGCGGACCTCGAAGACCTCCGTGACCCGCGTGAAGAAGAGGGTGCTGTAGTTGCCAGGCAGCGGGGCACGCAGCACGTTGAGCACGAGATCGGAGAGGAAGAATCCGATGATGGCGCCGATCGCAATGGCGGCGATGACGATGATCAGGCGACGACGCAGCTCCTCGAGATGCTCGAGGAGGGACATCGTCGCCTCGGCGTCGGTCACGGGCGCCTCAGGGTGGTGATCCGGCGGTCGTCGGAATGAGCCGGGCAGCACCCGGCGGCGAGGCTACTTCGCCTCGGGGGTCGAACTGCCAGGGGTGGACGGGGCGGCCGAAGAGCCCTCGCCAGCCTTCGCGTCGCTCGGCGGCGGAGCCGCCTTGCTCTCTCCGCGGATCGTGTCCTCCAGGTCGGTCGATGCCTTGCGGAACTCGCGGACCCCACGGCCGATCGCGTTGCCGATGTCGGGCAGCTTGCCCGGACCGAAGATGATCAGCACGATGACCAGGACGAGGATGAGCTCTCCTGGTCCGATGTTCGGCATGCTGGCTGTCTACCTCCTGGGCGGCTAACGCCCGGCGCCGGCTGGACGACGCTACCGCCCGAGTGTAGCACCGGCCTCGCGCATGCGGTCTCGGAGCTGGTTGGCAGAAGACGCCGCAGCTTCGCGCCAATCGGCACCGCGCGACGCCCCGGCGATGGCCCGCGAAACGCTGACGACTCCGGGAGCCCGTGTGCCGTGACAGCAGGCGACGGCCGTGTCGAGATCCCCGCCCTGTGCGCCTACCCCAGGCACGAGAAAACCGGGCGCGGGAGCCGCATCGCGCAAACGTCGAAGCTCACCGGGCGCCGTGGCCCCCACGACCAGGCCGACGCGCCCGTCCGTCCAGCTCGTGGCGACCCAGCGCGCGACGTGATCCGCGAGCGATCGTCCGTCGATCACGACGTCCTGCAGGCGTCCGGCGCTCGGGTTGCTGCTGTGGGCCAGCACATACACGACCCGATCCTCAAAGGCCAGGAATGGCTCGATCGCATCCTCGCCGAGATAGGGTGAGACCGTGACCGCGTCCGCGGCGAGGCGGCCGAAGATCGCCTCGGCATAGCGTTCGGCGGTCGAACCGATGTCGCCACGCTTGGCATCGAGGATGAAGAAGAGGTCTTCCGACACGTCGCCGCGCAGGCGTTCGAGCGCAGCCAGCCCATCGGACCCGAAGGCCTCGAAGAATGCGACGTTGACCTTCACCGCCACGACCTCGTCGCCGGCCGCCTCGAGCACGCCGCGCGCGAAGGACTCGACGCCGTCGATCGAACGCGGCAGCTCCTCGGGGAGATGATCGGGATGGGGATCGATCCCCAGGCAGAGCGGGGCGCCGAAACGCGTGATGCGCCCCTGCAGCCGTTCCAGTGGAGTCGCCGGGATCACCGCGCGGCGACCGCCTCCATCGGTGCGCCGACGGTACGACGCCGAGCGACGAGCGGGCTCGCGGCCGAGTCAGCGTAATCGAGGACGCGCAGGCGGAGGCGCTCGAGCCCCTGGAACGTGTCGTGCTCCAGCATCCCCACCAGGTCAATTGCCGCGCCCGGCGCGGGCAGCGGCCGCTCCGCCGGCACCCCGAATGCAACGGCGTCGAAAGCCTCCAGCCCGCGACGCATGCGGAAGGCAATGTGCGCCTCGGTCGCGCCGATTCGCCGCGCATCGGCGACACGCATGCCGGTGACTGCCAGGATCGGCTCCACGTGCCCGGGCCCGAAGGGTTCCAGTCGGTGAAGCTGGGCGGCAAGCTCCCAGCCGAGGTGCGACGAGGGCAGGACAAGGTCCACCGAGACGGCGCCCGTGGAGACGAACGACGCCGGCGCCCCAACCGGATACGGCCGCTCGAGTCCCTGGAACGCGGCCACGAATCTTTCCCACTCCCCGATCGCCACGCTGAAACCACCGGCGGCGGCGTGACCCCCCAGCTTTGTGAGGTGCGCGGCGCAGGCGTTGAGGGCCGCGGCGACATTGAAGTCGGCCGGGGCTCGAACGGATCCGCGAAGCTCGTCCCCGACCAGGGTGACGATCGCTACGGGCCGTGAAAGCTCGTCCGTCAACCGTCCCGCGATCAGGCCGATCAACCCTGGCGCCCAGTCGTCGTTGCGCAGGACGAGGGGTCCACCCCCCTCGACGGCATCGCCCGCCACGCGGCGCCCCTCGGATACCGCTGCGGTCGTGAGCTCCCTGCGACGGCGGTGGACCGCTTCGAGCTCGTCGGCCAGGCGCTCCGCATCATCCGGGTCATCGGCGACGAGCAGCGCGATCGCCAGCTCCGCATCCGCGATGCGCCCCGCCGCATTGACCCGCGGCGCAATTGCGTATCCGAGGTCGCGCGCCGTCGGTTGCTCGGGATGCTCCGCCGCGCGAGCCAGCAGCGCGCGCAGGCCGGCCCGACCCGTCGTCCCTAGCTCGGCAAGACCCATGCGCACGATCGCGCGGGATTCGCCCGTCATCGGCGCCAGGTCGGCGACCGTGCCGATGGCGGCGATCCCGGCAAGGTCCGAGGCCGCAACCCCGCGACGAGCCAAGAGTGCAAAGGCGAGCTTGTAGGCGAGTCCCGCGCCAGTCAGGTCGGGGTCGGGGTAGTCGCAATCCACCCGGTGCGGGTCGACCACCGCAACGGCTCTCGGAAGGATCGGACCCGGCAGGTGATGATCCGTGACGATCACCTCAAGCCCGAGCGCGCGGGCTACCTCGACTTCGTCCACGTTGCTGACGCCGCAGTCACACGTGATCACGAGCGCCACGCCTCGACTGGCCAGCGTCTTAAGCCCAGCGCGCGAGAGGCCGTAGCCCTCCGCCCAGCGGGAGGGAACGTACCGTTCGACCGTCACCCCGAGCTCGCGGAGCGCCACGACCCATACGGCGATGGCGCTCATCCCATCCGCGTCATAGTCGCCCCAGATGGCGATCCGCTGGCCTCCGTCAATGGCCACCTCGATCCGATCGAGGGCTCGCTCGGCATCGGCCATCAGCGCGATGGGGTGCAACGTCTCCGCGCCGGCGCCGAGGAACGCCTGGAGCTGGGCGTCGTCCCGGAAGCCACGTCGCGCCAGCAGGGTCGCCACCGGCCTGTCGAATCCCACGAACGCCGGTGGGTCAGGGAAGGGCTCGGGGAGGGCCCATTCCAGGCGCGGGGCGATCACCCGACCATGGTAGCCGCGTCGGCCTTATCGGCGGCCGCTCTCGGCGTTATCGGCTGGAGTCCAGGGCGTAGCGGCGCACTGCGGGCGTTATCGGCTCAATG
>JALYLE010000159.1 GCA_030774375.1 Chloroflexota bacterium
CGCGCACCGCACGCTCGGCGTCATCCTCGTGGGCTTGCGGCGCTCCCCAGAGGGCCATGACCGCATCGCCGATGTACTTCTCGACTGTTCCCCCGTAGCGCTCGATGATCTGGCTCGCCGTCTCGAAATACCGCGCCTGGAAGTCCCTCACGACCTCCGAATCACGTGACTCGGCGAGGCTTGTGAAGCCAACGAGGTCAGCGAAGAGCACCGATACGACCCGGCGTTCTGCGGCGGCCGGCTGCGAGCCTGACTGAGCCGCTGTCTGCGCCGCTGCCGGGACTCCGTCAGTTGCGGCCGCGGTCGCCTCGAGTGAGGTCCCGCATTTGCCGCAGAACTTGTCATCAGGCGAATTCGACGCGCCGCAGGCTGCGCAGGTGACGGCCAGCCGACTCCCGCACTCCCGGCAGAAGCTCCGCCCCGGATCGTTGACGGTACCGCAGCTTTGGCAGATCACCGCGGGAGTATCGGTCCGACCTCAAGGTCGGTCAACGCGAGAACGTCACGCGCCGCGGATCTCGCGCTCGTACTCCGGGAAGTAGCGCCCGATATCGGTCAGCTCGAAACTCGCCAGGATCGAGCGCTGCGACTCGCGTTGAAGCAGGAACTCGAAGCTCCTGCGGACCAGATCCTCGGGATCGATCGCCCCGGGTGCCAGGCGCGCCACGTCGCCTGTAGCGACCGACACGCGGTGATTGGTGATGGTGCCGTGGTCGCGAACCTGAACCTCGCAGACCCAGCCCAAGGAGGTGGGGGTCGCTGTGACGTCAATCTCGCTCACCGGCCGAACCACGCGGCCAGGCGCTCGCGCTCGAAGTCTCGCTTGGCTGCGAGGTGCTCGGGGCTCGGGTCCGTCAGTCGCACGGCCGGAGGATCCGCAAGGAAGCCTCCGGTCACCATCGAGGCCATCCCGCCCCCGGTCTCGAGGAAGCACGCGCCGTCGCCGGTAAAGGTCGCCCTGGGTGTCGACCCCGCGAACACGTCTGCGATTCGGGCGGCGACGACCTCGCCCTCGGCGTGGGCAAACGCTCCGGCCTTGGGCAGCATCTGACCGTTCGTCAGGGGGATGGCTGTCACGTCTCCGATGGCATATACGCCGGGGTGGCTCGTCTCGAGCGTCCTCGGATCGACGGTGATCCATCCGCTGCTCCCCGCCAGGCCGGATTCCACGACCACGCTCGGAGCCTTGTGCGCCGGCACGCCGAGCAGCACGTCGAACGGGCGGCGCGTGTCGCCAAAGACGATCTCGCCGGACTGGACGGCGGTGGCCTGCTGGCTGCGCAGGAATGTGATCCCGACATCCTCCAGGCGCGACTCGAACGATCCACAGCCGACCTGGCCCAGGATTGGCAGGCTGAGCGGCAGCGGGCTGAAGACCTCGATCTCGGCCTGTACCGAACGCCCCTGCAGTCGCTCGTCCAGGAGCAGGGCGAGCTCGAACGGTGCGGGCGGACAGGGATAGGGCACGCCAAAGATCCCGACGGCGACTCGTCCCCCGGCGAAGCGCTCGATCGTCTGCTGAGCATGGTCAATCTGGCCGTGATCGTAGACGTCGATCGCGTGCTCGCGGAACCCCGGGACTCGGCCCGGATCGCGCTCGGCACCGAGAGCGATGACGAGCGCGTCGGCTTCCCATCGCTCTCCATCGATGTCTGCTGCTCGCTCCTCCGCATGGATGGCGTCGATCGTTCTGGTCAGGACCTTGATGCCCCGGTCGGCCAGCTGAGCCAACGGCCGCTCGCCGGCGCGAATCGCGTCCGCGTCGAGCAACGCCCAGTTCTTGCGGAGGCCCATGACGAAGGTGGTTCGGCGGTCGACCAGAACGACTTCGTCGGTCGAGTCGAGACGCGCGCGGAGGGCGACCGCGGTGGCGATGCCGCCGAATCCCCCGCCAAGGATCAGGACGCGTCGCATTCGTCAGCGCCCGGGACACAGAGCGACGAGGTCGAGACTGCCCAACGGTGTGAACCGGAGGCAGCCGACCTTCGGACCAAAGAACGCGCCATGCATGCTGTACCCCAACACCGAAAACCCGTGGCTCTCGAATCAGGCTGCGCCGTGCCGTCGGTGGTCAACGATACGACCCTTTCCGCCTGGAGGTCTCTCCAGCAGGACGACCCCAGGACACCGCCGTGCACCGAGGCCGATGACACGCCGCAGAGTCCCTGCCGCAGGATAGCCCCGCGCCAAGCCCCTGCCCGGATTACACCACCGAGACGAGCGAATGGCCGAGGGGCGTGATGCGCAGCATCAGCCCCAAGAGCGGCGATTCCCCCAGTCAGGGCAAGAGGAAGCGAGAATGGCCAGCGACATCCGTGCGGCACTTGAAAGGCATTGGTCAGTCTCAGCAGCCGACGCCCCGGACACCGTTGGGGCGATCTACCACGACGACGTGGTCGTGGAGTATCCGCAGTCGGGCGAGCGCATCGTCGGGGCTGCCAACCTCAGCGCCCTGCGGGAGATGTACCCAGCGAAGCTGACCTTCCAAGTCAAGCGCATCTCCGGCGGCGGCGCGCTCTGGGTCACCGAGTACGTGATCGAATACGACGGCAAGCCGGTGCACAC
>JALYLE010000160.1 GCA_030774375.1 Chloroflexota bacterium
CTCGACCTCGCGCTCCTGTCGCTGGCGACGTCGCTACCCGCAGGCAGGCGGCCGGATCCGGCGGTCGCCGGGTTCCTCGCGGAGGCGCGCCTGCCCGGGGACCGTTCGCTGAGCGTGCCGTACCTCGAGGAACTTGGTGCAGTCATGCGCAATCGGCGAGCGCAGCTGGTCGTGGCTGGCCGGGTGCCGGGTCGGTCGGTGCAGTTCCTGGAGACGGAGACCGCCTGTCGCGTGCGGTGGTTCGTGGAGGAGCGCGGGATGCGATCGGCCCGCGGGGATCGACCGCGCTCGCTGCTGGGGCGATGGGTCGAGGAGCGAGGTGCAGCATCGCTGATCAGCGAACTGGCCAGGCTCGGTGATGCGGTGATCATTGACAGCCGCGTGCTGATGGCGTCGATCGCGGGGTCCGCGCAGGCGGAACGCTGGCCCCCGGCAGAGGATCGCTTTGCATCGGACTTCGGTGATGCCGGTCGCATCGAGACGCCGTGGCTGCGCGAGCTGGTCGATGCCGCCAGCGCCAGCCCCGTCCCATTCCTGCTTGGCGGACACACGCTGGTCAGCGATGGTCTGCAGCTGCTCGTGGAGGCGGCCTGGGCCGGCCACTGACCCCGCTGCTAGACTGTTCGTGGCGTCCCTGTTCGTGCTCGCGCGCCGGTGCGCCACCGAAACGTGTTCAACCGTGGACCCTGGCACTGCGCCCGGATCCGAGTCTCTTGCAATGCACTGCCATGCAGCGGTGCCATGGAGTGGAGATGGACCAGACCGGCCTGATCTACGTCATTGGCTTCGGGATCGCTGCCTCGATCTTCGTCTTCGGCACGATCCTCTTCTCGTGGCTGATCACGCACCGTCGCCGGAGCCCGCAGAAGGGCCTGCCGTACGAGTGCGGGATCGACACCATCGGCGATACCTGGAGCCGATTCGGGCTCGCCTTCTACCTGTTCGCACTCCTCTTCGTCGCCTTCGACGTGGAGATCATCTTCGTCTACCTCTGGGCGGTGGTCATCCGGGCAGTGTCGATCACGGGCATCGTGCTCATGGGCATCTTCCTCGTGGTGCTGATGTTCGGTGAGTTCTACGCCTGGAAGAAAGGAGACCTGCGATGGCATTGACCGAGCCAAAGACGCAGGCACCCAAGCCTGGTCGCAGGGCGGCGGTGCCCGCCGTCAGGGCGGCCGCGGATAGCGCCCCTCATCGGGCGGGCATCATCGTGCCGGAGCGAACTCCGGCAGAAGAAGGGCTGCTCGCCCCGTTCGAGATGGACGAGCACCCGCAGGGCGGCTTCCACGGCCTGCTGGAGGTGATCCCCACCAAGGCCGACTACGTGCTGGACCTGATTCGCGCGAACTCGCTGTGGCCCCTCCTCTCTGGGCTCTCGTGCTGCGCGATCGAGATGATGAGCACCGCGACCGCCAAGAACGACATAGACCGTTTCGGGATGTTCCCGTTCCGAGCCTCCCCGCGCCAGGCCGACGTCCTCATCGTGGCCGGAACCCTCACCACCAAGATGGCCGGACCGCTCGTTCGCCTCTGGGAGCAGATGCCGGAGCCCAAGTGGTGCGTCGCGATGGGCACGTGCACGACCAGCGGTGGGCGCTTCAAGCGCAGCTACTCGGTGGTCCAAGGGGTTGACCGCGTGATCCCGGTCGATGTCTACGTCCCGGGTTGCCCGCCACGTCCGGAGGGCCTGATCTACGGGCTTCTCAAGCTCCGCGAGCTGGTCATGGCTCGCCGCGGCGAGTGGCGCACGTACGCCGATCGCGGTCCGCAGCGGCTGGCCTGGGAAGGAGACGTCCGCTGACCGCGCCTGCCCGGGCAGGCGCCCTGGTGCAGCTGCTCGGCGACCGCTTTCCCGAGACGATGACCGACCTGTGGACCGACGAGGACACGGTCGAGGTTCAGGTTCCGCGCGACCAGATCGTGGAGACGCTGGGCACGTTGCGCGACGACCCCGCGTTCGCGTTCTTCATGCTCGCCGACGAAGCGGCGGTCGACTACGGGCCTGGCAATCGCTTCGAGGTGGTCTACCACCTCTACTCCGACCGGCACCCCGCCTGGCTGCGGATCCGGACCAGCGTCGATCGCGAGGATCCCCACATCCCGACGATCACCGGACTCTGGACCGGCGCGATGTTCCACGAGCGGGAGATGTACGACATGATGGGGATCATCTTCGACGGGAACCGCGACCTGCGGCGGATCTATATGTCGCCCGACTATCGGTCGTTCCCGCAGCGCCGCGACTTCCTCCTGCCGGATGACGCGGCGGACTCGCCGGCCGCAGGCGTCGACCCGCTGGAGCGACCCGAGACCTGGGACCTCCGCCGCTTCGGCGACGTGCTGACGAGCTCGGATGATCCTCACCTCGATCCCCGATTCCTGCAGCACGTCGACCCCGCCCCGCGCGAGAAGCGATGACCCGGACCGCCGATCCCGACCCGCGAATCCGCGACCCGATCGATCTCGAGCGGGCCGAAGAGGATCGCCTGCGCGCCGTCGCCGGGTTGGCCCCGGCGCCACGCACCGGCAGCGAGTACGCCGGCTTCGACCTTGTCGGTATTCCAGATCGTCCCCCGGAGACCGAGCGCGAGCGCGAGCTGTTCACGCTCGAAGAGGGCGAGATGCTCGTGAACATGGGGCCTCAGCACCCGTCGACTCACGGCGTCATGCGCCTGGTGGCCAAGGTGCGCGGCGAGGTGATCGTCGATATCGACCCGGTGCTCGGCTACCTGCACCGCGGCATCGAGAAGCTCTGTGAAAACGCGACCTACACAACGGTGCTGACCTACGTCGACCCGATGGACTACCTATCGACGATGCACAACGAACACGCGCCGGCGATCGCCTTCGAGAAGCTCTTCGGGGTCAAGGCGCCGAGGCGCGCCGAGTACATCCGGGCCCTCGTGGTGGAGCTGAATCGGGTCTTCAGCCACGGGTTGATGATCGGCTTCCTTGC